>NZ_CDWTMG010000066.1:0-20191 GCF_977945845.1 Frankia sp. CcMO1 | reverse complement strand
GGTGCGGACCCGGCGCACCCAGTCGATGACGGCCGACGTGACGGCGACGCTGTACGCGACCGCCACCACCGAGGGGGAGGCGGGGGCCGGCTGGGCGGAGGGGCGGGCGAGCGGCTCCGGCGACGCGTCCCGGCACTGGGAGGAAACGGTGCCGCCGACGCCGTTGTGCGAGGCGCGGCACCGCGTGGAGGACGAGACGCTCCCCACGACCGATGTCGCCGGCGACGTGCGCGAGCTGATGATCGTTCGTGACGACGGGACGTACACGATCAACCCTGCCGGCCCGTTCACCGCCCCTGTGACGGGCACGGACCACGCCGTCTACACCGGCTGCGAGCCGGAGGAGTTCACGACGCCGGTGTACGACGCGATCGTCGTCCCGGAGGCCCCCGAGGCTGAGCTGACGGGTCACGTCGGGGCGGGCGGCACGACCATCGACGCGAGCCGGCACGTGACCCAGGACGGGTGGGACGCGACCTTCGCCTACCACCTCACCCTGGTCTGTGACGGCGGCACCGCCCGTGCCGCCGCGGCGCCGGGTTGCACGACGCCGCCCCCGACGGCCGAGGCCGGTGGGCCGTACACGATCATGCGCGCGGGCACTGCCAGCCTGTCCGGGTTGGCTTCCCGCGGCGACATCGCCAGCTACGCGTGGACGTTCGCCCGGGGGCCCAGCTGCCCCGACGGCGCGGCCCTGCGCCCGGGCACCAAGTCCGGCGCCCAGACCACGCTCGTGCCGCTGTGCGACGTGGTCGCGACGCTCACCGTCACCGACCGGCAGGGCCGCAGCGCGACGGACACGGCCAGGGTCACTGTGGACGAGCGGCCCTTCAGCCCGACCCGGGTCACGCATCGCGAGCAGGTGCGCACGACGCGGCTGGATCCGCGCACGCCGCGGAAGGAGCCGACGGCGCGCGCGAAATTCGCGGCCGGGCTCAACGTCTCCCGGTGCGCCAAGGACCTGTCGAGCATCCTCTGCCCCTATGTCCGTTTCCCCTACGTGGGCGAGGACACCCGGCGCGGCCACGGCTACACGCTGGCGCGGGTGAACGACCCGCAGGGGCCGTTCGACGGCTTCTTCCACGTCGACACCGCGACGATGAGCGTCCAGCGCCTCGGCATCGTCAACCCGTGGCTGCTGCCGAACGGTCGGCGCTCGCGCGGTGCACGCGTCAACTTCTACACCTACAACCGGCGGCGCGGCGCGCCGGTGCGCACCCTCATCGCCGAGATCCGACGTCACGAAGGGGAGGGCGGGCCCAGCCCGCTCACCGGGCACACCGGCGCGATGAGAGCCCACATAGCGGCGAGCCCGCTCACGTACGATCCCAACCTCGCGATCGAGCGCCTGTTCGCGCCGGCCGAGGCCGTGGCACAGCGTACCGTCGACCGGGCCCTCACCCGGGTGGAGCTCGCGCTCGACCGCGTCAGCAGCGACCCGATGCCGGGTGAGTACAGCGACGACTTCTGGTTCTGGAACCGCCGGCTGCGACATTGGGAACTGGCCACCATCGTCGCGGAGTAGCCTTCCCTCACCCTGCGGGGTCTGCCTCACGCACCTCGGGCGCTCGCGGTGAACAGAGCAATGCCGTCGGTGACCTCCTTCGTGGCCTGGCCCCGCGCCACGAGCAGGTCCAGGTGCGCTCTGGTCTCCAACGCGGCCATGCCCTGGTTGAAGACGTCCAGGTCGGCGTAGAGACGCTCGCGGCGGGTCCAGGTCAGCTGACCGGCGACAGCGTGCGCGGTGACGGCGGAGGTCCCCAGCGCCGCGAGGCTCTGTTCCAGGCGCCGCTCGTGGTGCACGAGCAGTTCATCGGCGCGGGCGTGGGACGACGTCGCGGTGGGTCCGTGGGCCGGCAGGACGGCCAGGTCGGGCAATGCCCGCACCCTGGCGAGCGAGGCCATGAAGTCGGCCAGCGGATGGTCGGCCGGTGGCGCCGTGAAGCCGATCGAGGGGGTGATCGTCGGTAGCACGTGGTCCCCGGCGAACAGCAGACCGGCCGCGCCGTCGACGAAGACGTAGTGGCCGGGCGTGTGCCCCGGCGTGTGCACGGCGTCGATCACTCGGCTGCCGACCGCGAGTTGCCGGTCGCCGTCCAGCCAGGTCTCGGGAGGCAGCCAGATCGCGGGATCGGGCCGCTCGCCGCCGTCGGCCGACCACACCGCCGCGAGTTCCTCGGCGCCCGCGGCGCGCAATTCCTCCGCGAAAGGATTCGAGGTCAGCTCCGGGTTGTTGAGCAGATCCAGCCCGGGTTTCTCCCCCAGGCCCAGGACAACCTCGGCACCGAATTCATGGCCGAGCACCGTGGCGAGCGTGTAGTGATCGCGATGGACGTGGGTCACCAGGAACCGGCGCAGGTCGGTGAACGCGTACCCGATCTCGCCCAGGCAGCGCTTCAGGAGGTCCCGCGCCGGGGCAATCGCCCAGCCGCCGTCGACGAGCGTGAGCCCGTGCTCGGTCTCGATGACGTACACGTTGACGGCCCTGAGGCCGTCCATCGGCAGGGGGAGGGGGATCCGCCAGACGCCGTCCGCGACCGGCCAGGCCCCTTCTGCGGTCCAGAGCTCGCCCGAGTCCGGGGACACCGCGGACGACGTTGACCTGGACGACGTTGACCTGGGCGCCGAAGACATGGGGCCCATCGTAGGTATCCCGATGTTCGTCCCCGCACGCTGGTGATTCAGACGCGGCCGCCAGCATGCCGCGCGCGTGCGCTCGCCGTCATCAGGTCCTGGTTCCTGCCGGTTCCTGCCCGGTCGTGCGGGCGAGGAGTTCGAGGACGTCGCCGAGGGCGCGGATGCGGCCGCAGAGCCACTCGAGGTCGTTGGGGTGCGCTGTGGGGATGCACTGGTTCTGGGCGTCGGTGCGCCACCGTTGAATGGTGGTTCGGAGATCGTCCAGCACTGGGCGGGTCGATGGTTCCACGTCTCTCGATCCTTGCCTCAGACTCGCCATCGCAGTTCCTCGTAGACGTCGGTCGGGAGGGTCCAGGGGCCGATCGTCTGCGGTGCCGCGACGACCAGGGCGACGTGCGAGTCCTCGACCGGTGCCCACATGACGTCGTCGACGATGAGCGCCCGGACGGGGTGGGCCAGCCACGCCTGGAAGGTGAAGCGGTCGAGGACGGCGGCGCACCGGTCGGCGGCCCAGATCTCGACGGTGTCGCGGCGAATCACGACGTCGACCGGAGCCTCGCGGCCTGTTGACGTCATCGTCCGGATGACCAGCGTCGCCCTGTGAACCATCGCCCCTCCCTCGTCACACGACGCTACGGGCGGAGTCGTGCACGGCGGATGGGACGAAGCGTCCCAGTGCTTTCAGTTGCGCCGCACATACCCTGACGGAAAAGCGCCGCCGTGGATTGAAGTGGCGAGGAGGTGGTCAGCGGTGGGAGAGCCGGGACCGATTGGGGAGCGCATTCGCTGGTTCCGCCATCAGCGGCAACCCGCGATGACCCAGCGCGAGCTGGCCGAATCCGCCGGGATCAGCGTGGACGTGATCTCCAAGCTGGAACAAGGGACCAAACAGACCGCCCCGCTCGTGACCCTGCACCGGATCGCAAGGGCTCTCGACGTCGACGTGTCCGAGCTTCTCGGTGAGCGGGTCAGCATTGACGCCGACGGTGACTCCACCAACTCCGGCGTCCTCGCGATCCGACGTGCGCTCGTTCCGCCTCCCGACACCGAGCCGGACGACGCCGAGGCCATCGCGAAGGGGGCCAGCTTCGCGTGGGGCGCCTACTGGGGCGGTCGCTACGACGTCCTCGGCGCCACGCTGCCCACGCTGATCACGTCGGCCCGCGCTGCGCACGATGGGACGGCGAACCGGGCGACGGCGGCGACGCTCGCCGGAACGTTGGCGGTCACAGCATCCACCCTCGTCCACCTCGGCCAGGTCGACCTCGGGTACCTCGCGATGGGCCAGGCAGTCCAGGCGGCGGAGGAGACCGGCGACGCGCTGCACAGGGCGGCAACCCTCGGCTGGTTGTCATGGCTGCTCCTCCACCTCACCGGCACCACGGACTACGCGCGGGATCTCGCCGTCACTGAGGCCACCACGCTTGGTGCCGCCGACACGGAGTCCGAGTCGAAGACGATCGCCGTGCGGGGGAGTCTCCTGCTGTCCGGCGCCGTGGCGGCGGCACGTGACGAACAGGTGGACGCCGCGGACGAGTTGCTGCGCGACGCCAGAGCCGATGCGGAGCGCCTGGCCGCGTTGGGGCAGCCGGTGCGGCGCGACTACGAGACCACGTTCGGGCTGGCGCAGGTGATCATGCAGGCGGTGGACATCGCCGTCGTCACCGATCGCCCCGGTCGCGCGCTCGACGCCGCTCGCGAGATGCCGCCGGACGCCGCGCTGCCGCTCGCGTCCCGGGCCCGGCACCTCGCGGACCGCGCCTACGCGCTCGCCGCGCTGGACAAGGACGAGAACGCCGTCGACACGCTCCTGCTGATCGAGCGTCTGGCACCCGAGTGGATGCGCTACCAGGCATACCCGCGGGCCACGGTGCGAGAGCTGATCGAGCGCGAGCGGCGGGCGCGGACGCCGCGGCTGCGGGAGCTGGCCGAACGACTGGGCGTCGTGGCGTGAGCCTTTGACGGACGTCGTCCCGTGTCATCCTCCGTCGGAGACTCTTTCGAATACTCCGGTGAAGGGGTAGTCAGGGGCTACCAGCCTCCAGATTTCTCCGGAGCGCGTCCGATACCAGTGCTCCTCGAACACGGTCGCGCCCGCGTAGCGTGAAGCCACCGGGACCTCTTGCAGCAGGCCTTCACCCACTGCGTCAGAGATCCATTGAGTGAAGCGCTGATACTCGCCCGGAGACTTGAATCCCTGAATCTCTGTCAAGGGGTCCTGGTTCATCCCAACCTATCCAAACGATCCACTGCGGATGATCCACGTGGGGTCCACCTGCGGGACGAAAATCTGGCTTCCTCCTCCTACAAGGCTGCGTTGAGCGGCGGCAACACCTTCATAGAAGGTTGTCCCCGCTGGGATCTCGGCCACGACCCAGCGAGTTGCAAGATTACCCCAAGCCGGATCGAGCGCGCTGTCAACGATCGATTGCACGGGCCCCGCTGGCTCTACTCTCGTCCAATACGCACCGATCTGCTTCGCCGATCCTCCGTACACTCGGTAAACAGTGGTTGGGAGATCGGAGGTCACTTGTTGGTACGTCCCGCTTCGAAATGTGGTCGCGATGGTCTTCGGTAGTGGTCCTTCGTTCATGGGGCCGAAGGGGATAACCCGAGCGTTTTCGATCGAAGCAAGGTCCCGCACGCGGGGAAAGGCTTGCGCCAGGTTTCGTAGGCGCGCGCCGCCGGCCGTCAGTCCCGCCGCGAGTAGTTTGCCACCCCCGCCGACGCCAACGGTGTGTGCCAGGCCCGCCACGCTACGGCCCAGCTTCGCCACGCCTACGACCCCACGTCCACCCGGTATCAGGCCGAGGGCGGAGAGCGTCAACCCACCCAACCCGATCTGACCGTGCGCGAACCTGCCCAGGTCGTCGGCGAACACCGCCGCACCACCGGCCATCGCGGCTGCCATCAATGCCCAGCCGACTGGGCCCGAGACGAATGCCGCGGCGATCCCGGCCACCAAGGCAACTTTGCCGGCCAGCCTGACGAACTCGTCCCACGAGCGGAAGGGCTTGCTGACCGCGTGCCATGTTTCCTGCCACCACGGCTTGTTCTTGATCTCGCAGTCCTCAAGCGCCGCTTCGATACCACGAACGCAGCGTGACTCGGCGTCGCCTCGCAGTGCGGCGGCCTGGTCCGCCAGCCGCCGAGCCCGATCCAGATCCTGGTCGGCGACCACCGCTCGCCGCGCCGCTGCCCGTACCTGTCCCCGGACGCTCTCATCCAACCCGGTCGTGGCCGCTTCAACCGACGCCGGCTCCAGCCCCTGGCCGTTGACGAATAGCACCTGTCGATCCGGGGACAGCAGCGCGTACACCTCACGCATCGCGGCGTGGTACCGGGTGTCGGCGTCCATCCCCTGGCGGAGTGCGCAACTCGCCTTTGCTCGGGCCTCCTCCAGCGCCGCCGCGAACGCGGTCAATGCGTGGCCGCATGCGTGGTAAGCGCGTTCAAGCTTGCCCAACTCGCGAGGCAGTTCGGTGAACGCGTCGCGGAACCCGGGCGCGTAGTCGCCCTCCATCCGCAGTTCGCCGGATGCCAGCGCCTGCAACCGCCCCACCGTCTCGTGGACCCGGCTGGCTTCCTGGTGCAGGCGCCATCCAAGCGCCCATGTGCGAGCGGGATCGCCTGGAGCGGGGTCGTCACGATCCAGGACGGCCCACTGGCCCATCGGTCATCCTCTCCAGGCCCGGGTGTCATAGCGCGTGGCGCCGTAGCGGACGTCACGCACGTCACTACGCCCTCCGGTCTGGGGACGGTTCTCGACCGCTGCGTGGCGCGCGCCCGCTCGACGCCGCGACTCCGACGGAGAGCGGAGGGTGCCGGCGATCGGATGAAGGGGTGATTCCGGGACGTTGCGTCGTCCTGGGGCCTGTCGTTGCTCGGATGGCGCTACCGTTGCCGTCGTCAGTCACGCACCGCGCACGATAAGATGCGATCGGTGACATTGCTGGGGCTGGCAAAGGTTCACGACGCCCGGGGGAGCGCGACTTGCTGAGGAAGACAGCCCTGATCACGGGGATCACTGGTCAGGACGGTTCGTACCTTGCCGAGCTGTTGCTGGAGAAGGGCTACGAGGTGCACGGCGTCGTCCGGCGCTCCTCGCAGTTCAACACGGGACGGATCGACCACCTCTACCAGGATCCGCACGATCCCAGCGCTCGGCTGTTCCTGCACTACGGGGACCTGACCGACGGATCGCGCCTGGTCACGCTGCTGGACAAGATCCAGCCGGAGGAGGTCTACAACCTCGCCGCGCAGAGCCACGTCCGCGTGTCGTTCGACGAGCCGGAGTTCACCGGTCTCACCACGGGGGTGGGATCAACCCGGCTGCTAGAAGCGATCCGGATGATGGGGCTCGAGTGCCGCTACTACCAGGCGAGCAGCTCGGAGATGTTCGGCGGGACGCCGCCGCCCCAGAACGAGCGGACGCCGTTCTACCCGCGGAGCCCGTACGGCGCGGCGAAGGTCTACTCGTACTGGATGACGCGGAACTACCGCGAGGCGTACGGGCTGTTCGCCGTCAACGGCATTCTGTTCAACCACGAGAGCCCGCGCCGGGGCGAGACCTTCGTGACGCGCAAGATCTCCAAGGCGGTCGCCGCCATCGTGGCCGGCAAGCAGGACTACCTCTACATGGGGAACCTCGACGCCGTGCGCGACTGGGGGTACGCGCCGGAGTACGTCGAAGCGATGTGGCTGATGCTGCAGGCCGACGAGCCGAGCGACTACGTCGTGGCGACGGGAACGGCGTACACGGTGCGGGACTTCCTGCAGTTCGCGTTCGCGCACGTGGGTCTGGAGTGGGAGAAGTACGTGCGCTTCGACGAGCGTTACCTGCGGCCGACCGAGGTCGACGCCCTGATCGGCGACTCGTCGCACGTTCAGCGAATGCTCGGGTGGCAGCCGCGCGTCCTCGCGCCGCAACTCGCGGAGACCATGGTTGGCGCCGACACAATTCGCCTTGGTGCCTTAGGTCAACAAGGTGCACGCCCGCACGCCGGGCTCTATCCAGTCGGACGCGCGGATCAAGGATGATCCCCATGTGGCCCATCAACGTGTGCGACTTCGCTGGCTCCCACAGGAGTCGCGTCGGAACCCGTGCCGGGAACGCCCTCGCCGCTGTCACGGTTTCCCGCCGAGCGCGACGCGTGAGGCGTGGACACCTCACCTACCTGACCTTTCAGAAGCTCCGGCAGATCGAGTGGTGTCTGGCGGAAGTGCGTCGTCGGCGAATCCCTGGGGACTTTGTAGAAGCGGGCGTGGCCCTAGGCGGTTCTGCGCATCTCTTGGCATCACAGATCAATGCAACGCCCACCCAGAAGAGACAGTTCATCGGCTACGACACTTTTGGAATGATTCCGGCGCCGACGGAGCGAGACGGAGGCGACGCCCATGAGAGGCATAGGGTAATAGCCGCCGGCGGCTCACAGGGAATATCTAGAGGTGAGACCTATTACGGCTACATGCCGGACCTGTATGGCAAGGTCTGCGCCAACTTTGCGACGCTTGGCACGCCTGTCGACGGGGACAACGTCCGCCTAGTTAAGGGTCTATTCGCGGATACACTCTGCACATCCCCGCCTCAGACTGTGGCATTGGCGCACGTGGACTGCGATTGGTACGACCCAGTAAGTGACTGTTTGAGTTCCCTGGCGCCGACAATATCTGACGGTGGCTTCATCGTAGTCGATGACTACAGAGACTACGAGGGCTGCCGGTGGGCGGTTCACAAATTCTTGGACCGACGTCGAGACTTTCAGATCGTGGCTCTGTCGCAAAATCTAACAATGCAACGCATCTGATACCTGCTAAAGAGCCTTGCTCTGTGGGGGCGACTCAGAGTCCGAAAGGCAGGATATGCGGAACGCTCAAGCGGATAAATTGCTTCATTTGCAAGAGATCACTCTCGCAAAGTTCGACGAGGCGTTTGGGGCTGCGTCAAGTCTAATCATTGGAGACGTTCCCGATCATCCCAATGTTGGCGACAGCGCGATTCTACTGGGAGAGTTGCAATGGGCAAGGATGAGCGGAAAGCGGGTCAATGCCGCATATTCACTCGACACATTCTCGCAAAGATCCAGTCGCAAATATCTCTTCAGCGATGCTTCAATAGTCATTCATGGCGGCGGAAACCTGGGTGGGCTTTATCCACATCATCACCAGGCGCGAATTGATATCCTCACAACCTTTCCGGACGTGCCAACTATTCAGGCGCCGCAATCGTACACCCACGTCTCAAAGGAGAGAGATGAGGAATTGCGGTTAGCACTGCTGGCGGGTGTTGATCGGACTCTGATGCTTCGAGATCGGCGGAGTCACGAATTCTGGAGCCAACAAATGGCTTCGGTCGCCACGATTCTCTCACCTGACGGTGTCCACTGCTTGGGCCCAATTAAGGCGCGAGCACCCGAGGTCGATGTGTTGGTCCTTGGGCGAACAGATGCAGAACGCCAGGACTCCGAAATCACCGGAACCGATTGGCTGAACCTCGCCCCGGACAAGTGCCTGCATCGTGTCCGCAGAAGCATTGCCCGCCGCCACGACAATCTGGGGAATTTGTTGAACCTCGATGTTGCCGCTTGGGAGAAGCTCGCGCAAAGACGGGTGGTCCGTGGAGTAGATCTGTTGAGCAAGGGCAGGACCATCGTTACGGATCGCCTGCATGCAATGCTCCTTGCCCTCCATCTCGGCCGCAGAGTCATAGCAGTCGACAACAATAACGGTAAGCTGGGAGCATACTTTTCCACGTGGCTTGCCGACATGGATTTTGACATTCTGTGGGCGAGCAGCTTACATGAGGGTGCAAGGCTCGCTCAGGATCGGAAGAGCGCCTAAATGTCGTCGTGGGGTTCACCTCTAATAAGCATCGTATTGCCTGCCAGGAATGCTTCGCGTTATGTGGCTCGCACGATCGATTCACTGAACGGTCAGACGTATGGCCGATGGGAACTGATCTTCATAGATGATGGTAGTACGGATAAAACACTGGACATCGTAGAGGCGAAGACCCAAGGCCCGCTCACAGTAATCTCTCAGAGGGAGTCATTGGGAGTCGCGAGTAGCCTAAATAGGGGCCTAGAGCGAGCAAGCGGGGAACTCGTTATGCGATTGGATGCAGATGATGTGTGTCACCGAAATCGAATGGCACACGCTGTTCAAGCATTCGAAGCTAATGCCAGAATAGATGCGCTTGCTACAGGTTTCCAGTACATCTCTAGCACTGGGCGCAAGCTTGCCACTCCTCGGCTCCCGGGGGAATTGAATTCCGCAGAGGTGCGTCGATGCATTCTGTTTCAGAACCCCATCTGCCATCCATCGGTTGTGGTAAAGGCGACTTCGCTAGAAGGATGGCGCTATTCGGGTGACTTCTTGTGGGAGGATTATGAATTGTGGCTTCGCACTCGTAACGCTTGGCATTGGAAGATCTTGCCGGATCGGATGATCGCTTGGCGACTTCATTCATCAAATCAGTCTCGACGGGATTCCTCCCTCGCAGCGAAGCAGTTAGCGCCGTCGCTGGTGGCGGCGTGGCGAGAGACGGGAGTCCATATCGACGATGGCGCAGCGGCAGAATTGCTGCTGCCGGGCGCAACGGGACGGCAATCCTTCTTGCTTGAGGCGCATCGCCTAGCGGGCGCTTGGCATAGTTCAGTCGAACGACTCGAAAATCCAAGACTAATGGATTGGGCAGCGGCTGCGATAGCACAATGGCGGTTACGGGCCATAGGAGTAGCATTTCGATTGCGACACCGGGTGCTCGCGTGGGAGATGAGGAATAAGTTATGGTCACCCGGGTTGGTGTGGGCTGGCCTAGAAGCGGCAGTCCGTCGTGCCCAACTGGTCCACGCACTCAGAAGCGAACCCTAGAGGGAGCCGCGACCTATCTTTGGTCAGTCGGTGAAAGAGTTGCTCAGCGAGTGGTTTCGGTTTCAGTGTCGCTCGCCCTGCCCCTAGTTGCGTCTCCTGAGCGGCTTGGCACCTACGGTTTCGCTATTGCAGCCGTAACGATGCTCCAGGCTGGTGGCGACGTCGCGCTGAGGCAATTCGGCGCCGCATCGAGCGACCTGCAAGCCCGTGACTTGACTCGCCTTTCCCGATACGGGTATTTCCTGGGAGGATCAGCGGCGGCCTCCCTCGTCGGATTGATTCTTCTTCTCATGCCGGTCCTCGGCTTCTCGGCGGGAGATACCCGCGTCTTGCTGCCGCTCGCGCTGGTGCCAGTTGCAGCTGCAGTGCACCTTCCCCGAGTTGTGCTCTTACAGCGTTCGGGACGCTACCAGCAGTTAGCGCGCCGTCAAGTTGCCGCGGCTGTATTGAGTCTTCCCGTCGTGATACCCGTGATGCTCTACGGCGACATACTTCTTGCCGCCGCCTGCCAGTCGTTAGCCGTGGAAATACTCATTGGATTGTTGCTTTTTCGCGTAGCGGTCCCGTCGCTGGCTCCGGAAAGCGGAATGGTGCGAAGGTGGTGGCGCGCCCTGAGTCCAATTTCTGGCGTAAATTTTCTTGCAAATCTGCAGCCTGTGGCAGACCGTGTCTTGATTGGCATCATGGCTGGTTCTAATGCCCTGGGAATATTCACGTTCGCTTACTCGATGCTCCGCTTGATCGCTGATCCAATACTGACAGGTGTCAATGCAGTTTTGGTTACTCGCTTGGCCCAATCGCCTTTGGATGCCTCGTCACGAGAATGGACGCGATGTCTAAACGTAGCTTCCCTATTGGTCCTTGGGTGCGCAATTGCAACAAATGGGTTGATAATTCCAATAGGGTACAAGGTTCTAGGTGCTGACTGGAACTCTGCCCTTGCGATTACCCGTTGGCTAGTCTTGGCAGCATTTCCGATGATTCTCAGCTGGTCGGTGAATGCGTACCTAATCGTTCGAGGGCGAAGCGTCATGAATATACTCACTCAAATGGCCGCGAGCGCCTTTGCTGTAATTCTTGCTGTTTGCGCCACTGAAGGGTATGCGTTGCTGGCGCTTGCTTTGCTGTTGCGTGAATTCTCGCTGGCCTTTGCACGCACTATGTTGGTGCCGACCGACCACCGGCCCAGGTTCCGTCTGTGGTGGGGAAGCCTAATGCTCGGCGTGATAACGAGTGGCGTGGCGAGCGCATTGTGACGCAGTTGGTCCTGGGAAAAGATATCCTAGGCGTGCCGCCGGCAAGCGCACTATATTTCTTGTGCGTGACGGTTGGAGCGGTGCAGGACTCGACGCACCCGTGCCGAACGAAGTTGGGGTCGCGCGGGTTGCTGCGAAATGTGCTCGCCGACGCGGAGAGTAGGCCGACTGGCGAACGGTGTTCTGGAGCGGTGACAGGGCTCGCCTCGGAACGTGCGCCTACCTCGTCTGTTGATCGGCTACTCCGGATGCAAGCGTATGCCCATTCTGGGCTCTGGATATGATGAGTCAATCTCCTCCTGCGGAAAACTGAGTCTCGACTCTGGAAGTGTCGGAGACCTTGAGGTCAGTGTGTGATCTTGGGCGTAAGTGCGACCAGGCGATGAAGGCAGCTGAAATGACAAGTGAGTAATAGACTAGGCGTGTAGCCGATCGCAGATTATATTGGAGAATTTGCGCTAAAAAGGAGGTGGTCAACCCGTAGCAGAGTACGGTCAGGTAGGCGCGGGGAACGCGTCTCAGGCTTTTTGCCGATCTGTGGATCAAATTGAATATGCCGGCAACTGTGAATATGTAGATTGAAAGGTAGCCCAAACCGTGGTTCGCGAGCTCTCCGAGGCCGCTGTACGGAATGAAGGCGTGAACGCGCAATTGCGGACTGATATTTGACCATGATGTCATCGTTCCTGGCAACGGATTCAAGGATACAATCATGGAAGATTCGGGAATCGGTGGGACCTGCGTTGCGACGTATGTCGTCAGAGGAAGGGTGAATAGGACATTACTAAGTCCTTCCGACGCTGCCAGGGGGACCTGAGCAAGGTGCAGAGAAGTGTATTGGAGATATGGCCATAGCCCGTGCCCCTGATCGCTGGATCTCTCAACCAATGCAACCCCGAATAGGGCGAGACTCAAGGCTATGGCGCCGATTGCATGGGTACGCCTGACGGAATTTGGTCGGCAGATTCCGGCGCCAATGAGCGTGAGCGGCGCGACAAGTGCGAGGGCTCTGCTTGCCCGTGCGAATGCAAAGATGGAGATCAGTAGGATCAGCAGGAGAGCATATTGTCTCTGCGGTCGATTCTTTGCAGTGGCGGCGGCTCCTCCCAGTGCAGCACTGAGTGGAAGCATGAGGGCGGATCCGAGTGTGGCGAGCTGCGGCGAACCAGAGATGGCCAGGTAGCGATCTGAGTGAAGAAGCGTGCTGGGCCCGACCGCGAATACAGTCGCGATGAGAATTGCCGTTCCTAATCGAGGAACGAGGGTCATTGGTGTTCGCGTTTCCGCACTCAGGTGATGAGCGAGAACCTGGCGTGGACTAAAAGAGACGTTATGTGAACGATGCAGAGCGCCAAGACTAAGAGCTGCCGCAGAGGAGGTGGCGCAAATGGTAAAAAGCATCACTGCCTGATTTTTTGCATCGTGATCGACGTACCACTTAATGAGTGATGCACCAGGTGTGTACCGGGGAGTTGTTGGATTCCAGACAATTGCGCTAAGGGCAAGGGTCGCATAGACCGCCCACATGACGAGACCAGGTTGATAGGGTCGCGGGTGTAGTGACAGTAGGAGTCCTACTTGGAGAAGGAGCGCTGTGATGCACAGAAACGAGGGGGTCGACAACGTCAATCCTTGCTCAGAGAAGTTCGCCTTCAGTACTTATCAATAATGGATCGTTGTCTCTCAATGGCGTGCTCGTACCTCTCAAGGAGAGCACTTGCCAGAGAGGATTGCGTCCAGTGGGAGTTGAATAGTCGAAGACCCTGTTCCGACAGGGTCTGTGCAAGCACTGGTGATGTGGCCAAGTGGATCAATGTTTGGGTGAGATCGTATGCGCGAGGCTCCACGATCAGGGACGCGCCAGCATCTTCCAGCAGTCGAGAGATGCCCGTGTGTCTGGTGATGATAGTCGGCACACCTGCTGAGAGTGCTTCCAGGACGATCATGGGGTAGGGCTCATCGACGCTAGGTAGGACCATCGCCGTGGCGGTAGCAAGTATTCGTCGAACTTCAGCATTTGGAAGCGGGCCGGGTATTCGAAACCTTTCGCCGGATCCGGAACTGCGGATGATTTCCTCGACGTTTGCCAGTTCGCCCTGATCGATTCCGGCCATGGTGAACGTTCCCTCAAAACCGGAGTCCAGATACCGCACCCCAGCTTCGGCGAACATTATTGGATTCTTCCGCGGATGGAAGCGTGATGCGAAGACAAAGTGAGGCAGCTGCGGGGGGCCAGCCCATGGCGGAGCGTCGGACGAAACGGCATTGTGGATTGGATAGATTCGATCTTGGGGAACGCCAAGGTCTTGAAGTTTGATGAATTCCTGAGGCTCTAGTGAGAGATATGCATCGGGCCTGGTGTAGGTGTCTCTAGCGAATAGTAGATCAAACGTTTTCGCAAGACGCGATCTAGGTGGTGCAAGCATTCCGTGTGCCTGAGCAACGATCGGTTTCGGAGAATTGCGAAGATGTCGAAGGGTGGATGTAGTTATGTGGTCTCGGCACGCGTGTACGTGAAGGATGTCGGCCCACTCTGAGAGAGATGCTATGTGCCGCCGGATTTGAGGGGCGATAAGTAGTCGCAGGTCTTTAGTGGGTAGGGGTTTCAACAATCGTGCTAGCGTAAGGCTGGGTACGCCTTCCGTGGCGTATGTGGCGGAAGGGTTGCCAATCCAACCAGCGAGGATTTGTGTTTCATGACCTGCGTCCGCGAGTGCCTGGGCCTGGGTCTGCACGACTCGCCAAACTCCGCCCGACAATGGTCCGGGTCCAGCAACCGTTGCGACAATTCCGATTCTCACAATTGAGGCCTATCGATGCCTCGATTGTCCTGTCGTGATCTGGATTGGGGGGATGTGTTCAATTTGGAGCTTCGCCCACGCTTAATGTTGATCTGCCAAAAATAGAAGGCGTGCGCCATGGCGTAGTGGAAGCCGGCGCGGCCGTCGAGGTAGCCGCGCCGCATCACGTACGAGTACAAGAAGAACGCCAACGGCTTGAACGGCAGATCGGCGTAGCGCCGACCGCGGGCGGAACGGGAGCCCCGGACTTGGTCCGCGACGTCGGGATGGTCCCGCAGGTACGCCTCCCAGTCGCTGTACCGGTTGTGCCGGGAGAAGTAGTCGTACAGCGGGTCCCGGTCGTTGTGCTCCAGTCGGCCCGTCAGTCGGCCGACGCTGCCATCAACGATCGGCTGGTAGTGACCTTCCACCTCCCACATCGTGGCGACCCCAAGATCGTCAATGTGTGGCCAGCGAATGCGGTCCGGACGAACCAGCGCGCGCTTCGTCACCTTGTGGCCGTGACGCAGGATCCGACCGAGGAAGTGGTAGTCGAGCTCGATATCGAAGGCTGCGTGGGGGAGCGGCCCGGAACTGAAGAGGCGCTGGAGTTCAGCGGTGAGTGGCGGAGTCACCAGTTCGTCCGCGTCTAGGTACAGCACCCAGTCGTGTTTGAAGGGGAGGTTGAGGAGGCTCCATTCCTTCTTCTTCGGGTAGCCGCCGTCCCAGGTGAACTGGACGATCTCTACGTCGAACTCCTTGGCGATCTCGCAGGTAGAGTCCTTGCTGTGGCTGTCCACCACGAACACCTGGTCGAAGGCGGTGACGCTTTCCAGGGTGTGCCGGATGACGCGTTCCTCTTCACGCGTCATCACGATGACCGACACGGGGATCTTCGACATCGTCACGAGGCTCTCCGCAGGACCAGGATCATCGACATGGCGAGCGGGGGGATGCGGCCCACCCGGTGGAACGACTCTTCGCGGAATCCGCACTCGTCGGCGAGCGCGGTGAGCGTCGAGCGTGAGAAGAACTTGATGTGGCCGTAGTCCCAGCCGGGGCTCCAGTGGTGGTCGAACTTGTTAGTCGCCGCGAGTGCCAGGTTCTTCAACCACCCGTGATACGGCGTGGTGATGATTAGCCGGCCCTGCGGAGAGAGCGCCTCGTGCGCCCGCTGGAAGAGCGCACGGGGAAGGAACAGATGCTCGATGACCTCCGCGGAGAGCGCGACGTCGAACGCGGTCCGCAGATGACCCGGTAACGGCTGGGACAGGTCATGTTCGGCGAACTTAAGGTCCGTGTGCGTCGTTTGCGCGTGACCGATGCCGCTTGCCGCCATGTCGACGCCGACCGTTTGGAATCCCCGCTTGGCCAGGGTCGCCGTCAGCGCGCCATTGCCGCAGCCTAGATCGATGAGTCGGCGGCTATCGGCAGGCCCGAGGATGCGTTCCAGCGCTGGGAGCAAGACGCTGTGGTTGTGGGCATGACCGGCGCCGTCCCACTCGTATTCGGTGCGTGCGCCGGAGATCGCCGGACGGCCGGACGGTGGCATGTAGGGCTCCAGGTTCGAGAGGTCGTCTAACTGGTACGGCGGCGCGAACGCACAGCGCCCGCCATGATCACTTCGTGTGGAGCGATGACGCAGCCTCGCAACACGGTTGCCCGGGCGGCGATCCAGGCGCCTGCGCCTACGTGGATCGGGGCGTTGTCGAACTCGAAGGCCGGGTCGCGGTGGCGGTGGCTGCCCGTGCAGAGGAACGCTTCCTGGCTCACGCACACGTCGCGCTCGATCGTGATCGGCTCCAGGTTGAGCAGCCAGGCGCCCTCGCCGATCCAGCAGTCGTCACCGATCGACAGCTTCCACGGCCACAGCACCCGCACCCGATGCCGGATCAGCACGTGTTCGCCGACCGTCGCGCCGAACGCACGCAGGATCGGGGGACGGAATCGCGCCGGCAGCCACCACTTCACGAAGACCAGGTTCATCACGGCGAACCAGGCCGCCTGCCACAGCACGGAACGGCCCTTGTCGTAGCCGGTGCCGGTGAAGTCCCGCAGCCGCCGGTCCACCGCCGCGCGCTCGCCCAGAGACGTCATCGTGCCCCCACGCAATCCGCCAAAGCGGCGTCGAGCCGGGCCAGCGACTCCGCCTTCCCGAGCCGCGCCGCCGCGTACCGCCGTCCGGCCGTGCCCATGCGCGCACACGCCGTCCGGTCGTCCCGCAGCTGCATGACCGCCTTCGCCAGCTCGCCCGGATCGCCCGGCGGGACCAGCACGCCGGCGCCGTCGGTCCGCGACAGCTCCCGCGCCGTCGCGCCGTCCGAGCTCACCGCGGCCAGGACCGGCCGCCCCGCGGCGAGGTACGACGTCAGCTTGCTTGGCAGCGACATGTCACCCACCGACGGCCGCTCGTTCACCAGCAACACGTCCGCCGCCGCGAGCGCCTTCGGGTAGTCCGCGTCGTCCAGGGGATCGGCGAAGGTGAGGTTCGGCAAGTCACCGGCCTGTGCCTCCACCGCTGCCCGCTGGCTGCCGTCGCCAAGGATGACGAACCGGACCCCGGCGTCGGCGCCGACCAGCCGGGCCGCCGCCACCAAGTTCCCGAGATCCTGCTTCAGACCGATGTTCCCCGTGTGGACGACCGTGAACGGCGCCGCCGGCCAGCCGAGCACCTGGCGTGCGCTCCCGCGGTTCACACCCGCGCGCTGGATGTGCACCCAGTTCGGGACCACCGCGATCCGATCGTCCGCGATCCCGTAGTCGTGCAGCGTTCCGCGGAACGCGTCGCTGACGATCGCGACCCGGTCGGCCTGCCGCAGCGCCCACCGCTCCAGCCCGGCCGTCGCCCGCGCCACCCTCCCGCCGCCGCTGATCCCGCTCTGCCCCGCCGCCTTCGCCATCAGGTCCTGAACCACCACGAGGGACGTCGCGCCGTACCGCTTCGCCAGCACGGCCGCCGCCACGGCACCGCCGAGGCTCGGCGTCACCGAGACGACGACGTCCGGCTGCGGCACCGTGCGCGTCGCGACGGCGTTGAGCAGGAACGTCAGCTCGTACGTGGCACGCGTGAGCGCCGTCTGCCGCGACGGGACGTAGTGCCGCAGGCGGCGGAGCACGAGGCCGGCCTCGTCATCGAGGTCGTTGAGCGGCAGGGGGCCGGGTTCGCGGCGGCGGACGAGGAGCCGGCAGTCGTCCGGCACCCGCCAGGTCGGGTAGTGGGGCACTCCGGTGAGCACCGTGACCGACGCGGCGCGGCGCGCGAGGTGCTCGGCCATCCCGGTCGTGTACGGCGCGATCCCGGTGGGCTCGGGCGCGTAGTTGATCCCGACGACAAGGACGTGACGCCCCGCGACCGGGTGCCCCGGCGTGCGCGTCGTGCGCGGGCCCTGTTCCGGCAGGCGCCTGCGTGACGCCTCCCCGGCCTCCCGCAACGACACGACGGCCGCGGCCTCCGACGAGACTCCCCCCAACGGTCCCTCCCCCGAGAGCGACGGCCGCGAGCCGCCGATGTCATCCCCCTGACGCCGCAGACTCTAGAAGCTCACGCCGGGTGGCACACAAATTACTGGCTGTAAATGGCGGCTTGCCGGGGGGACTCATCGTCCGTTCGCCCGAGACGTGGCGGGGGGGAAGGTAGCGGGCACCGCCGGAACGCGGGGAGCGCTACCGCACGACGGCGCGCAGCCCGCCCGGGTGGCGGCCCGCCAGCCGGTCCAGCGCGGCCGACGCGGCGTCGTCGGCGGGGAGGTAGACCACCATGCGCTGCTCGTCGGCGTCCGGCAGTTCCAGCGTCTCGAACGCGAGCCGCAGCTCGCCGGCCTCCGGGTGCGCCCACCGCTCGACGCCGGTGCGGCTGTGCGTGTCCGTGTGCGTCCGCATCCGGTCGCGGAACGCCGTCCCGCCCGTGACCGTGAGCTCGTTGACCAGGTCCAGGACGAGCGGCTCGGCACGCGCCGATTCGATCCTGAGCTGCGCCGCGTGCCGGTCCGCGACCGCGTCCCAGTCGGGGAAGGTGGCGCGGGCGCGGGGGTCGGTGAACAGGAACCGGGTCAGGTTGGGGTTTTCGGCGTCCAGGAGGCCCGAAGGACCGGCCAGGTGCCGGAAGCCGGAGGTGACGGCCAGGACGTCGTTCAGCCGGTTCAGCACCATCGCGGGCGCGGGATCGAGCCGGTCGAGCAGGGCCCGCACCGTCGGGCGCACCTCGCGCGCCGGTTGCGCGGCCCGGCACAGGAGCAGCGAGCCGTCCACCGCCTTGGCGAGCAGGCGCAGGTGGAGCCGGTCGTCGGGCGACAGGCGCAGGGCGTCGGCCAGGGCACCGAGCACCTGAGGCGAGGGGTTGCGGTCGCGGCCCTGCTCGAGCCGGGTCAGGTACTCCACGCTGATCCCCGCGACCGCGGACAACTCCGCCCGGCGCAGGCCCGGCGTCCGGCGCCGTCGACCACCCGGCAGGCCGACGTCCTCGGGCCGGATCCCCTCCCGCCGGCCGCGCAGGAACTCGCCCAGGGCGCTCTCGCTCACGCAAGCAGCGTATCCGCGCATCTCGCCGTTAGCGTGGCCCTGCCGGTGCCCCCCTCAGCGCGGGCTCCCTCCGCGGCGCGCGGCCGGACACCGTTGGGTGCATGCCTACTGACCTGGACTCCACGATCCGCATCGCCGTCATCGCGGGCAGCACCCGCCCGAACCGCCGGTCCCCGGGAGTCGCCGCCTGGGTGTGCGAGACGGCCGCGCAGCACTCCGCCGTGAAGGGCGGCGAGGTCGCCGTCGAACTGGTCGACCTCGCCGACTACGCGCTGCCCCTGCTCGACGAGCCCCTGGCCGCGATCTTCGGCGAGTACCGGCACCCCCACTCGAGGCGCTGGGCCGAGACCATCCGCTCGTTCGACGGCTTCGTCTTCGTGACCCCCGAGTACAACCACTCGCTCCCCGCCGCCCTGAAGAACGCCGTCGACTACCTGTACGCGGAGTGGCACGACAAGGCGGCCGGCTTCGTCGGGTACGGCGCCTCCGGTGGGGGTATCCGGGCGGTCGAGCACCTGCGCGCCGTCCTGGCCGAGGTGAAGGTGGCCTGTGTCGGGTCGCAGGTCGCGCTCTCGGTCTTCACCGATTTCCGGCTGACCGGCCCGGCCGACCCCGGGACGGTGACACCGGCTCCGGATCAGGCGACGGCGCTCCTCCGGATGCTCGATGACGTGATCGCCTGGTCGCGGGCGCTCAAGCCGCTGCGCGACGTGGTCCAGGCGCCGTCCGCGATCGCGTAGCCCGTACCGTGGCCGGGTGCTGCTCGACTGGGCCGGGGAGACGGCGCGCCGGTACGGCGGCTCGACGGGCGGTGTTGCGGGCGGTGTTGCGGGCGGTGTTGCGGGCGGTGTTGCGGAGTTGCGGACGGCGTCCCAGGCCGTCGTCCTGACCTGCGGTGACGTCGTCGTCAAGGTGCATCGGCCGGAGACCGACGCCGCGCTGCTCGGGGCGCGCCTCGCGTTCTGCGCCGGGCCAGGGGGCGGCGGGCTGCTGGTCGCGCCGCTGGAGCCGGAGCCACTGCGCGTGCCTGAGCTCGTGGTTGCGGGGGAGGGGGCGCGGTGGGCGAGCGTCTGGCCCCGGGTCGAGCCGGTGGCGCAGGACCCGGGCACCGCCCCCTGGGCTGTCTCT
>NZ_CDWTMG010000065.1:0-20258 GCF_977945845.1 Frankia sp. CcMO1 | reverse complement strand
TATCAGCGTGGCACCGCGAAGGAGACGTTGCTCCGGACGCGGGACTGATATGACGCGACCCCAAGATATACGCCGCCGTCTCGGTGGACGTGCGGACGCGCCCGCTGGCTCAGGGATCATCTTCGGCCGAGCGGGCCTACGGAAATTCTCGGTCAAGAAAGCCCCAAAACCGGAAGCACGGTACCCCTGGAACATTCGAACGCGGCACCCCTGGAACACGGCGGTCCGGAACACGGCACCCCGGAGCGGCACGGAACCACGCACCAGGGTCTTGAGGCACCGCGATCCGTCAGCCCATCAACCTATTATGATCGGCGGAGACCGGATCTCGCCCGCCATCCGGACGTGAGCCCGATGACCCCGGTTGCGACGCATCGGAGGTGCCATGTCCGCTCCCCCAGGCTCCACACCCCCGGGATCCACGCCCCCGGGATCCATGCCGCCCACGGATGGCTTCCACCAGCGGCTGCACCGCGTGACGCCCGCCGGGCTGTCCCGCGACACCGCGCAGACCGCCGGCATGCGCCGGGTCGAGGCGCTGTCCGGCAGCACGGTCGGCTCCGTCGACCTGTGGATGGGCCAGACCCACGTCGCCGCGGCGACGAGCTCGGCGAACCATCACCACGGCCGGTCCGAGACGGGCATCTATGTGGTGCGAGGCCATCCGAGCGTCGTTTTCCTCGAGGACGGCGAGGAGACCCGGCTCGACACCAGCCCCGGCGACTACATCTACGTGCCGCCGTGGGTGCCTCATCGCGAGGAGAACCCCGATCCCGACGAGGAGGCCGTCGTCGTGATCGCCCGGACCACCCAGGAGGCGATCGTCGTCAACCTCCCCAACCTGCGCTGGGTCGGGCCGGTGGCCACCGGGTCCACCGGACCCACCCGGCGCGACTGGCACACCTACTGACCGGCTACGGCGGGACGGGGCGAGACCGGCAGGGTGGGGACGCGGCAGACCAGGCCACCACGACCAACCCCACCACTCATGATCATCCGGTCACACGCCCGTTACCAAGACACGCTCCTCCGTCCAGCAGGCGCAGCGCCTTCGACGGACACAGCTCGACCGCTCGGCGCACGGCGTCCAGCCGACCGGCGGCGACCTCTTCGATCAGGGTGACGACGAGGCCGTCGTCACCCTGATCGAAGACCTCCGGCGCGGTCATCACGCACATCCCGGCGCCGACGCAGACGGCGCGATCAGCGACGATCCTCATGCGACACCCTCCTGTTCCGCCCTGTCACACCAGGTGACCGAGTCCCACCAGGTGACCGAATCTCACCAGGTGACCGGGAGCGCGTGCAGCCCGTGTACGGCGTGATGGGCACGGAACGCTACCTGTTCGTAGGGCACGGCCAGCGCGAGATCGGGAAAGCGGCGCAGCAGCGCGGGGAACGCGATGCGCATCTCCATCCGGGCCAGCGGCGCTCCCAGGCAGTGGTGCACGCCGTAGCCGAAAGCGACGTGGCCGGGAGCGCCACGGGTGATGTCGAGCCGGTCCGGATCCCCGACGAGAGCCGGGTCTCGGTTGGCCGCAGGCAGCGCCAGGAGCAGTTGTTCGCCCGCCGGGATGCGGTGACCGGCGATCTCCACCTCGGTCGTCGTCGTGCGGGGCACGCCGGAGGGCACGATGGACAGCCAGCGCAGCAGTTCCTCGACGGCGGGCTCGACCTGGGCCGGATCGTCGCGGACCCTGGCGAGCTGGTCGGGATGGCGCAGCAGCGCCAGGGTGCCGAGAGCAAGCATGTTCGACGTCGTCTCGTGCCCGGCGGCCAGCAGCAGCGAGGCGATGCCAACCAGCTCGGCGGTGCTCAGCTCGTCGCCGTGCTCGCGCACCAGCCTGCCCAGCAGGTCCTCGCCCGGGGCCGCCTGCGCCCGCGTGACCAGCCCGGCCATGTACGCACGGGCCTCACGCTGCAGGGCCAGCCGCTGCTCGATCGGCAACGAGGCGTCGATCTGCCGGCGGGTGCGGTGCTGGAACTCCGCGCGGTCGGAATACGGCACCCCCAGCAGCTCGCAGATCACCAGCGACGGCACCGGAAGCGCGAAGGTCGCGACCAGATCGGCCGGTCGGCCGGCCCGTTCCAGCTCGTCGAGCGCCGCGTCGACGATGTCCCGGATCCGCGGTTCCAACCTGCGCATCCGGCGCACGGTGAACTCCGGGGTGAGCATCCGGCGCAGCCGGGTGTGATCTGGCGGATCGAACGCGAGCATCTGCCCCGCCCGCAGTTCGGCGATTTCCTCATCACTCAGGACGGGACCGCCAGGACCTACGACCCACTGATTGACGTTGCTGAACCTGCCCGGATCCGCGAGTATCTCACGGACGTCCTCGTACCGGCTGACCAGATACGCGGGTACCCTGAACACGGTGACAACGCGGCAGACGCCGTCGGTGTCCCGGGTCCGGACGAGTTCCTCGACCGGATCGAACTGCGCTCGCCGTATATGCAACGGAACTATCGGTGCCGCGGCCATCGCCTGTCCACCCTTCGCCGTTCACGCGGGACCTCGGACACCGACGACGCTACCATCCACGCGAAAAATAACTGTCGCTCGAACGGGCCGCATCCGGATATCCACCGCCAGAGATAATCCCGAGGAAGAAAAAATCCATCAACGAGTGGACCGGCGTTATTCGACGCTAGTCGGCATTGTTTGGTATTGTTTAACAAAATTCATCATAGTTCAATATTATCCGCTGCCTTCAGCTACCCATTCATCACCATCGAGAAGAATGCCACGGTAAATCATCCGCAGAGAGTCGGCCTTCCCCACGCCAGGCTCACGCCCGAGCGCGGATGATGGTCCGACTACCCGCCGAGCGGGCCTGGGCCGGTCAGATCGACCGAGGCAAGATCCGTGTTGCGGAGGGTAACCGAGACTCCTACAGTTCGGTTGTACCACCGGATGCTGCGGATGCCGCGGATACCGCGCCCTCCGGTGAGTTCCGACCCCGCCCCGCGCCGGCCGATTCCTCGCCACCGGCCGGTGCCCCTCAGCATGCGTCATGACGGGTACCGAGCGACACACATGGGAGCCAGAAGATGAGGGACCGCAGGGAGACAGACGTCGTCGAGCTGGCACAAGAACACGCGGAGCTGCTGCCCGAGCGCATGACCCTGGCGGCGGTCGAGATAAACCGCACCGAGTTCGACCCCACCTTCTACCCGGTCGGCTCGCCGGGCAGCAACAACGCCCAGATCGATAATCATCCGGAGCCACAGACTGCCTACAGCGACGGAGCGTTCATCAAGACCATCGCCAACAGCTGGAACCGCATCGAGCAGTGGTGAGCTCCGGGCCGATTCTGCTCCTCGCGCCGGTCTCCCTGGCCGGGTAACCGACCACGTTCCCCCGGGGTTGCCAAGGGCACCGTGAATCCGCGACCACCGGCCGGCCGAATATCCTTCGGTCAGCCGGAAAGCATGCCCTCACCTCAGTCAGATCGATCCGAGAAAGCCAGCCGAAGTTTCGACTGACGCTGGGCACGACCGCACCGTGACACACCCTGTGCAGGTGCTGGCCACCAGATTGAGCGGTGGCTAGCGTTCCCACCGCCTGAATATCCGAGGCAACTCAGATCGGTGGGAAACAAGGATGAACGATATCACGGGCAACTGCGCCGACGAGCTGAATGGAGAACTGTTCTTGGAATGGGCGGAACTACTGCCCGAGCGAACGACTCTCGCCGCGGTCGAGGTCGGTCGGAAGGAGTTTGACCCAACCTTCTTCCCGGTCGGCTCCCCCTGGTCGAAAATGGCACAGATCGACGCTCATGCGGAGCCGCAGGTCGCCGGTGGATTCCTGCCCATTCTCATCACACTGGTACCGAGCATCAACATCATCATCCAGAGATAACACCGACCGCTTTACCGCTTTACCGCTTTACGGCTACGACCGACAGATACACCGCCGGATTCCTCCGGGGGTGGTCACCCGGCCGGCCGCCGGTCGACGGACCGGCGGCCGGCCGGCTTCCCGCCAGTTCATGACAATGAGGATGGGACGCAGATGACCGAGTCCACCCGGTCGTCCACCCGGCCGACAACGATGCCGCCGGCACCTTCCGAATCGGACCGGGCGCCCGGACTCACCGGCGTCACCGGCGTCGCCAGCCTCGCCGGCGTCAGCGACATCGCCGGCGTCGCCAGCCTCGCCGATCCGACGGGCGTTCCTGGGCCGGCCGAGGTACCCGCCAGACCGAGCCGGGCCGACGGCCTGGCGCTACTCGGCGAGTTCACCGGGTCGGGCCTGGCCCGGCCCGTCTTCCTGGCCCGCCGCGCCGACGGTCAGGTCGTCGCGCTCACCGAACTGCTCGCGCACATCCTCGAGGCGGCAGACGGCGCCCGCGACGTCGCCGCGATTGCCGACCGGGTCACGGGGGTCTGCGCCCGCCGGGTGAGTGGCGCCGACGTCGCGTACCTCGTGGTGGATCGGCTCATGCCACTCGGCCTGATCGCCAGCGAGAACGGTGTCACTCCGGCGCCCCGGGCGAAGGCGCTGTTCACACTCGCCGCCCGGCACACCCTGCTACCCGCGCCGGCCGTGCACCGAGTCAGCCGAGTGTTCGCGATGTTGTTCCGGCCAGCGGCCGTGGCCCTGCTGCTGGCCCTGCTGGTGGCCACCGACGTGTGGATATTCGGCCGGCACAGCGTCCGGGACAGCGCGGCGGAGGTGCTCGCGACCCCGGCGCTGATCCTGGTGGTGGTCGGCCTGGCCCTCGTCGGCGCACTGTTCCACGAATGCGGGCACGCCGCGGCCTGCCACTACGGCGGTGCCCGCCCGGGAGTCATCGGTTTCGGCATGTACCTGGTGTGGCCGGCCTTCTTCACCGACGTCACCGACTCCTACCGGCTGAGCCGGCTCGGCCGGCTGCGCACCGACCTCGGCGGCATCTACTTCAACGGACTGTTCGTTCTGCTGCTCGCCGGGGCTCTCGCGCTCACCCACGCCGGTGTGCTGGTGACCGCCGTCGTCCTCGTCCACCTGGATGCCATGCGCCAGCTTGCGCCCTTCGTCCGGCTGGACGGCTACTACATCGTCAGCGACCTGGCCGGGGTACCGGACCTGTTCAACCGGATGGGGCCGACGCTGCGCGCGACGCTGCCACGGCGGCGCAACCGCCTCCCGCGCGGGCGGCATGCCCGATCGGCGGGACGGGCCCGGCCGGACGGGCTGACCCCGCCGGACAACGGGAGCCGACCGGACAACCGGAGCCAACCGGACGGGCTGACCCGGTCGGCCCGGATCGTGGTGACCGCCTGGGCGCTGCTCGCAGCACCGCTGATCCTGGTGAACCTGGTCGTGCTCATGGTCTCGGTTCCGTTCGTGCTTACCCGGACGACCCGGGCCATGTGGGACTATCTCGGGCTGGCGGGCCGGGCGACCCGTGACGGGAAGCTGGTCACCGCATTCGCGGAGGTCGTCTCCGCGCTGCTGGTCTCGCTGCCGGCCGTCGGGATGCTGTTCGTGCTGTTCCTGCTCGCCCGGGGCGTGCTGCGGGCGGTCCGGGCGCACCGGGAAGGCGGCCGACGCGGGTAATGGCCTCCCGCCGGCCGACTCGCCGCACCTCACGCCCATTCGACTACTTTCCGAAACTTACTCTTACTCTGAGCAATCAAAGGGGGATCGAACGCACAGGGAGAACCAGTGACGGGTCAGCAACAGGGAAGACGGCACGGCAACAAGCAGGGAACGGCGGTCGCCGCGGTCACGACTGCGCTGCTGCTGCTGCCGGCCACCGCCCGCGGTGCGGCGCCCCCAGGACAACCGGCCGGCACGCCTACCGAGGCATCCGCCCAGCACACGCAGGCTCCCCACGGCATCCCCTGGGCCTGGGGCTTCAACGGCTTCGGCCAGCTCGGCAACGGAACCACCACCGGCGCCTCGACGCCGGTCCAGGTCAGCGGCCTGAACGATGTCGTCGCCATCGCCGACGGCAGCAACTCCGGGTACGCGTTGCGCTGCGACGGGACCGTCCAGGCCTGGGGGGACAACAGCTTCGGCCAGCTCGGTGACGGAACCACCACCGACCGCCCCACCCCCGTCCAGGTCACCGGTCTCAACGATGTCACCGCCCTCGCCGGCGATGTGCTCTCGGGATATGCGCTGCGCAGGGATGGCACCATCCGGGCCTGGGGCTTCAACGGCAGCGGCCAGCTCGGCGACGGCACCACCACCGACAGCACCACCCCTGTCCAGGTCAGCGGCCTGAACCACGTCACCGCGCTCGCCAGCGGCGTGACCTCCGCCTACGCCCTGCGCGACGACGGCACCGTCTGGGCGTGGGGTTTCAACGGAGACTCCCAGCTCGGCGACGGCACCACCACCGACAGCACCACCCCTGTCCAGGTCAGCGGCCTGAACCACGTCACCGCCATCGCTGCCGGCGACTACACCGGCTACGCCCTGGCCGGTCGTGACCATGACGGGGTCGTGACCATGACGGGGACGGCCGGGAATCGCCCCCCACCCAATCAGACGGCGGTGGGCCGGTAGAGGCGGGCGTAGGCACCGCCGTCGGCGAGCAGCTCGCTGTGCGTGCCGTCCTCGACGACCCGGCCGTGGTCCATCACGTAGATGCGGTCGGCGTCAATCACCGTGGACAGCCGGTGCGCGATCACCAGGCACGTCCGCCCCACCGCGAGCCGGTCGAGGGCGGTGCGCACGGCGGCCTCGGAGAGGGTGTCCAGCGCCGAGGTCGCCTCGTCCAGCACCAGCACCCGTGGTGACTGCAGCAGGACCCGGGCGATGGCCAACCGCTGCCGCTCACCACCGGACAACCGGTAGCCCCGTGCGCCGACCCGGGTCGCCAGGCCCTCGGGCAGCCGGTCGAGCAGGGCGGAGAGGCTGGCGGCCGCCAAGGCGGCACGCAGCTCGTCGTCAGTCGCGTCCAACCGGCCGTAACGGAGGTTCGCCGCGATCGTGTCATGGAACAAGTGCGGGTCCTGAGGGACGACGCCGATCATCGTGTGCAGACGATCCGGCGGGATGTCGTCGAGGGGAACCCCGCCGAGACGGATGCCGCCGCGCCGCGGCCGGTGCACGCCGCTGGCCAGATAAGCGATGGTCGTCTTGCCGGCCCCGCTGGCCCCGACGACCGCCGCCGTCGTCCCCGCGGCGACTTTCAGGGTCACCCCGCGCAGGTTCCACGTCGGGTTGCCGTCCGGCCAGTCGCCGTCCGGCCAGTCCTCAGCCGTGGCGAGATCGTAGGAGAACCATACGTCGTCGAACGCCAGGTCGAGTCCCCGGCCGGCATCGAGTCCCCGGCGAGCGGCGGCCGGCGCCGGTTCCGTCCCGGACCGCGGTGCGCGGGGGACGGTCAGCGCGGGGGCCCGGGCCCCTTCGAACCTCAAGCGTACCTCGTCCTGCGGGACGTCAAGCAGGGCGAAGATCCGCCGGAAGGACGCGCCCGCGCCCGCGAGCTCCGCACGCAGGTTGACAGCGGACGACAGCGGTCCGAAGGCCACCAGCAACGCGCCGCCCAAGGCGGCGACCGTCCCGAGCGTGGTACGACCGCTGGAGACCAGCCAGGCCCCCAGCGCCAGCACCGCCGTCATCGTCGCGATGACCCCGAGGTTGACCAGGAACCGGACCCACGACATCAGCCGGGCCTGATCCTCGGCGGCGGCGAACAGCTCGGCGCCCGCCGCGTCGAACCGGGTCTGCTCGTAGTCGACCCGGTCGAACAGCCGCACGTGCAGCGCCCCGGAGACTGACGAGGTGTCGGCGACCTGAGCCATGAGCAGACCGTCGAGCTCCCGCTGGCGGGTGGACAGCGCGGCGAGCCGCCGCCGGCCCGAGCGGACGATCAGCAGCGTGGCCGGCGCGAAGACCATCACCGCCAGGCTCAGACGCCAGTCCAGCACGAAGACGACGATCGAGCCGACGACGATGTCCGCGATCCTGCAGATCACCGCCTGCACAGTGGCGGAGATCGCGTTCTGGGTGTTCAGGACGTCGGTGGACATCACCGTCATCATCTCCCCCTGCTGGCTGCGGGGAAAGAAGGCGAAGGGCAGGCGCTGCAGGTGAGCGTTCACCGTCTGACGGATCCGCACGGAGACAACGCCGCCGAGCCGGGCGATGAGCGCCATGCGCGCCGAGAGCACGCTCGACTCGAACACCAGCACCGCGCACAGCAGCAGGACGGGGACGACGAGGTCGCGCACCTGGCCGGTGGGCAACGACGTGTCGATGAGATGGCGCAGGACGAACGGCCCGGCGGCGACGGCGGCCGAACCGAGAACGGACAGCCCGACGAGAACCGCGACGACCCGGCCCTGGTCGGCGAAGAATCGGACGCTGCACCGCGCCTCGGGCGCGCCGGTCAACCGCGCGAGCGCACGCGCATGCAGGCGGATCGCCCACGACGGGACGGTCGTCTCCGGCAGGAAGGCCGTCTCCGACGGGACGGGCAGCGGCTCACGAATCACGCCGCCGAGGCTATGCCGACGCGCGCCGGGGCGGCGGACCTCCCGCCTGCTGCTGTCCCCCGCGGAGCACGACCCCGACGCCCCACCGCCCTGACGCGCGTCGGGGCGGTGGGGCATCAGGGACAGACCGACGGCGGTGGCGGAAACCGAAGGGTCGGCCGGGAGAAACCGGGGCCGGGATCCGGGAATCACCCGGGATCGTCAACGATTCCCGGACACGGGTCGTTGGACGCGCTCCTCCTCCAGACGCCTGCCTTCCACCGCGCCGGCGCCGAAGCCGGGAATCGCCAGGCCCTCCAGAGAGGCGGGCGGTCGGGAAACGCCCCGCAGCCGGAACCCCATGGCAATCTTGGTCAGCCCGACCGCCAGGGCCGTGAGGCCCACCCACAGGGCCAGCAGCGGCAGCGAGACCCGCTGGGAACCCACCACCCAGAACGCCGCCCCGATCTCCAACGCACCGACGATCAGCGGCATCCACCACTGGGCCGGGGTGGGCCGGCCCTCCGCCGCGGTGGCGTACTGCCCGGCCGCGGCCTGCTGCTCGGTCCGTCGGGCGACGAACGAGTTGACGACGTCGTAGAGACCCTTGGTCAAGAAGAACCAGGCCGCGATCCGGCCCACCGCCTTGACCGTGGGATCCGGCCAGACCAGCGCCACCACCCCGCCGGCCACGAACAGCACCGCGAGCAGCGCATGGGACCAGCGCCAGTCCCGGGCCGTCGTCGCCGCCGCCAGCAGCTCACTCACCGCGCCGAGGAGCAGGACGATCCCGAGAAGCACGGCGATCGACCGCACCGTGGTCAGATCGAACTGCGGAATGGCCAGCGCGAACAGGGCAAAAGCTGCTCCAACGGCAAGAAAACCAAACCAGGGCACATCTGTGGATCTTTCATGTGTACGACGATCTGAGGCAGTTATGTCGCTCACGATCCTATTCTCCCATCGTCGGTCACCGATACAAGGACCATTGCCGTCAGCTGGCGCTCGACATCACAGGTCAACAAGCTGATGCCCGCCACCCGGCGAACCACGCTTATCCGCTGGACATCATTCCGAACCGACGACGACGCCATATCGCCCGCGACGCTACTCAACTCCTCCCAGCAGGTGAGTGCCGCGCTGGGGCGGGAGGCAGACCCACCGCTGCCGCCGCCACCACACGACAAGATCACCCACGGGCGGCTGCGGCACCGAACGTCATGGATCGATGACGTAGGCGTAGTGAGGGGTAAGACTTAGGGTAGACTTTCCTTACTTGTACATTGGCTGGGTGACCCATGCAGGCCCGTCCCTCTCAGGCTCGACTGTGTTCCTCGCCCGCCACCTTGAACGGCACGGTGACCGCACGGCCGTTGTCACGGCTGAGGGCCGACTGTCCTACCGCGAGCTGGCGGCACGCGTCGACGCCGCCGCCGGTCGGCTCGGCGCCGGGCGGCGGCTGGTACTCCTCGCGGCGGTCAACACGATCGACGTCCTCGTCCTGTACCTGGCGGCGCTGTCCGCCGGGCACGCGGTCCTGCTGGTGCCGGGTGACAACGCCGCGTCGACCGACGCCCTGATCACGTCCTATGACCCCGACGTGGTGATCCGCCCCGCCGACACGCGGACGCGGATCCGCGTCGAGCAGCGGCGTGACGGCTCGAAGCACGACCTCCATCCGGACCTCGCGCTGCTGCTGAGCACGTCGGGCTCGACGGGCTCACCGAAACTGGTCCGGCTGTCGTACACGAACCTGCAGGCCAATGCCGAGTCGATCGTCGAGTGCCTCGGCCTTCGCCCCGGCGACCGCGCCGCGACGACCCTGCCCCTGTACTACTGCTACGGGCTGTCGGTCGTGCACAGTCACCTCCTGTGCGGGGCCGGTCTGATCCTGACGTCCCTGTCCGTCGTGGACGCCTGCTTCTGGGACCTCTTCCGGGACGGGCAGGGCACCTCGCTGGCTGGCGTCCCCTACACGTTCGACCTGCTCGACAGGATCGGTTTCGACGCGATGTCGCTGCCGCACCTGCGCTACGTCACGCAGGCCGGCGGTCGACTGGCGCCGGACCGGGTGGCCCGCTACGCCGAGCTCGGACGACGCAACGGCTGGGACTTCGTCGTGATGTATGGCCAGACCGAGGCCACGGCGCGGATGGCCTACCTGCCGCCGCACCTCGCGCCGACCCAGCCCCACACCATCGGAGTCCCGGTCCCGGGCGGGTCGTTCCGGCTCGAGCCGCTGGCCGACAGCACCGACAGCACCGACAGCACCGACAGCACCGACAGCACCGACAGCACCGACAGCACCGAGGATCTGGGGCAGCTCGTCTATTCCGGGCCCAACGTCATGATGGGCTACGCGCGGACGGCCTCGGACCTCGCGCTCGGTCCGACGCTCGACGAGCTGCGCACCGGGGACGTCGCACGCCGCACCGACGACGGCCTGTACGAGATCGTGGGACGGCAGACCAGATTCGCCAAGGTCTTCGGGATCCGGATCGACCTGCAACACGTGGAGGACACCCTCGCCGGCCAGGGGCTCAGCGCCTGCTGCGTGACCGGCGACGACGCCGTCGACGTGATGATCGAGGGCGACCGGGACGCACCTTCGGTCCGCCAGCTGGTCGCGCGGGCCTGCCGGCTGCCGGAGAACACCGTCCGCGTCCACCGCCTGGCCGCCCTGCCCCGCCTGGCCACCGGCAAACCGGACCTGGTTGCGCTGCAGGAGATCGCCCGCGACGCGCGACCGGCGCGCACGACCGCGCCCACCGGACGGGACGGGCCGTCGGACGGAACAGCCGACGTACGTCGGCTGTTCGCCGAGCTGCTTCACCGCGACGATGTCACCGACGACAGCACCTTCGTGAGCCTGGGCGGCGACTCGCTGTCCTACGTGGAACTGTCACTGCGGCTGGAGGACGCCCTCGGACACCTGCCCGCCGGCTGGCACACCATGGCCGTGCGGGACCTGAAGCCGGCCACGCGACCGAAGCGCAGGGCTGGCGGCTCTGGCGGCTCGATCGAGACCAGCCTGCTGCTCCGCGCGGTCGCGATCGTGCTGATCGTCGGGACGCACGCCAACACCTTCGACACCGTCGGCGGCATCCTCGGGGGCGCCCATCTCCTCATCGCCGTCGCCGGCTACAACTTCGCCCGTTTCCACCTGACCGCGGCGCCGCGGCGCGACCGGGTCCGCGGGCTGCTCCGCAGCATCGCGTACCTCGCGGTGCCGAGCATCGTCTTCATCACCGTACTCGTGCTCGTCATGGACGAACACGGACCCGCCAACATCGTGCTGCTCAACAGCGTGTTCGGGCCGGGCCGCGCGGGCCCGCCCTGGGAGTTCTGGTTCATCGAAGCCCTGGTCCAGATCCTGCTGGTCCTCGCGGCCCTGCTCGGCGTGCCGGCGTTCGACCGCTGGCAGCGGCGCCGCCCGTGGGCCGTCGCCGCCAGTGTCCTCGCCGCCGGTCTGCTCACCCGCTTCGACGTCGTGGCCCTACCGCCGGGACCACGCCACACCCAGACGTCGGTGGCGGTGCTCTGGCTGTTCGCACTGGGATGGGCCACCGCCGCCGCGACCACGGTATGGCAGCGGCTGGTCCTCACGGCGGCGGCGGCGCTCACCATCCCCGGGTTCTTCGCTGACGCACGCCGGGAGCATGTGGTGCTCGGCGGCGTGCTCCTGCTGGCCTGGACCACGAGCGTCCGCTGCCCACGCCCGCTACGCCGGCTGGCGGGCCTGCTGGCCGGCAGCTCGCTCTACATCTACCTGACCCACTGGCAGGTGTTCCCCCTTCTGCAGGACGACCATCCGGTCCTGGCGCTGCTGGCCTCGCTCACCGTCGGCGTCGCCGCGTGGAAGGTCTCGTTCCATGCCATGGGCCTTCTCGGCCGGCTCACGGCAGGCGTGCCGATCCCGCTCGGCGCCAGGCGTCTGCTCCGCGGTTCGCCCGCCAGCGCCCCCGGCTTATGCCACTCGTCACATTCCACGGCGCTAAGGTAAGCATGAGTTAACTTCTAGACCGATTAGAGGTTCGAGGTCGGTCGGACGTGTCTGTCCAGGTGAAGTGTTCAGGTGGAGGAGCCCGATGGGTTCGATAGGAAGAACCTTGGTCGTGCTGGTGACGGCCACCTGCCTGGCCGGCCTGGCCGGCCTGTCAGCGTGCGGCTCGGGGGACGACGGGAAGACAATCACGCTCTACAACGCGCAGCACCAGGACCTGATGCGGGTGATGGTGGACGCGTTCACCAAGCAGACCGGCATCAAGGTCGAGCTGCGTCGCGGCGGCGACCCCGAGCTGGCGAACCAGATCGTCCAGGAAGGCGACAGCTCGCCGGCGGACGTCTTCGTCACCGAGAACTCGCCGGCCATGACGCTGGTCGACCGCGCCGGCGGCTTCAGCAAACTGGACCGGGCCACCCTGGGCCAGGTGCCTGACCAGTACGTCCCGAGCACCGGCAACTGGGTCGGTTTCGCGGCCCGGTCGACGGTGTTCATCTACAACCGCGGGCAGGTCGCCAAGAACGAGCTGCCCGCGTCGATCATGGACCTGGCGGGACCGGCATGGAAGGGGAAGGTCGGTGTCGCGGCGGCCGGAGCGGACTTCCAGGCCATCGTCAGCGCCGTACTCGCGGTGAAGGGCGAGAGCGCCACCGCCGAGTGGCTCGCCGGGCTGAAACGCAACGCGAAGATCTACGCCAACAACATCGCCGCGCTGCGCGCCGTGAACGCGGGCGAGGTCCCCGCCGCCGTGATCTACCATTACTACTGGTACCAGGACCAGGCGGAGTCGGGCAAGGACAGTAAGAACGTCGACCTGCACTTCTTCGGCCACCGGGACCCGGGCGCGTTCGTCAGCGTCTCCGGCGCCGGCGTCCTCGCGGCCAGCGACCAGCAGGCCGAGGCACAGCAGCTGGTCACCTTCCTCACCAGCGACGCCGGGCAGAAGGCGCTGGTCGACAGCGGTGCCCTGGAGTACGCCGTGTCCGACGCGGTCCCCACGAACCCTGCGCTGAAGCCGCTGTCGACACTCGATCCGCCCGACATCGACATCTCGACCCTGAACGGACCAAAGGTCGTCGAACTGATGCAGCGGGCGGGCCTGCTCTGAACGGTCAGCCCACGACGGCGGGATGGTGGGTACGCACCAGCCCGGCGTACCCGCGCCCGCTGCTGCTGGCCTGCGTGCTCGTCGCGCTGCTCGCGGCCGTCCCGCTGTTCTTCGTCGTCGGGTACACGGTCAGCGTGGGCTGGTCGGAGGCCTGGCGGCTGCTGATCCGGCCCAGGGTCGGCGAGCTGCTGGCCAACACCACCAAGCTCGTGACCGGCGGGATGGTGGCCAGTGCCGTCCTGGGCACGGCCGCCGCCTGGCTGGTGGAACGGACGACCCTGCCGGGACGACGGGTCTGGCACGTGCTACTCGCCGCTCCGCTGGCACTGCCCGCGTTTGTCGTCAGCTACGGCTGGGTCTCGCTGACCGCGGGCGTCGAGGGATACCCGGGCGCCCTGCTGATCGTGACACTCGCCTACTACCCGCTGGTCTACCTCCCCGTCGGCGCGACCCTGCGGGGGCTGGACCCGGCGCTGGAGGAATCCGCCAGGTCACTCGGGCTCGGCCCGTGGCGGACGTTCGCCAGGGTCGTGCTCCCGCAGCTGCGCCCGGCCGTCCTCGGCGGGTCGCTGCTGGTCGGCCTGCACCTGCTCGCCGAGTTCGGCGCCCTGCAGATGCTGCGGTTCTCCACCTTCACCACGGCCATCTACGACCAGTACCTCTCGTCGTTCAACGGCCCGGCGGCGAACATGCTCGCCGGCGTCCTGGCGCTGTACTGTGCGGTCCTGGTCGGCGCCGAGCTGAGCCTGCGCGGCCGGCACCGCTACGCCCGGCTCGGGCCCGGAGCCAGCCGCACCGCGCAACCCGCCCGGCTCGGCCGGCTCACCGCCCCCGCCGTCGCTGGGCTCGGCGCGGTCGTGGTCCTGGCGCTCGGCGTGCCGCTGGTGAGCCTCGTCCGCTGGCTGCTGGTAGGTGCCTCCGCCGCCTTCCCCGTCGGCGAACTGGCCGCCGCTGCCGCGACCGCGGCCGGGCTCGGCCTCGTCGGCGCGCTGTGTACCGTCCTGTTGGCGCTTCCGGTGGCGTGGCTCGCGGTACGCCACCCGGGCCGGATCGGGACACTGCTTGAACGCAGCACCTACACGGCCAACGCGCTGCCGGGCATCGTGGTGGCGCTCGCTCTCGTCACGGTCTCGCTGCACATCCTGCCGGCCGTGTACCAGACCACCACCCTCCTGATTGCCGCCTACGCGATCATGTTCCTGCCGCGGGCCACGGTGGCGGTACGGGGCGCGATCGCGCAGGCGCCACCCGTCCTGGACGACGTCGCGCATGCCCTGGGCCTGCGCCCGGCGCAGGCCTGGCGGCGGGTCACCCTGCCGCTGATCGCCCCCGGCGTCGGCGCCGGCGCCATCCTGGTGTTCCTCGCCGTGGTCACCGAACTCACCGCGACCCTGCTGCTGTCACCCACCGGCACCGAAACCCTGGCGACCGAGTTCTGGAGCAACGTCCGCGACGTCGACTACGGCGCGGCCGCCCCCTACGCGGGGTTGATGGTGCTGCTGTCGGCCCCGGCGACCTTCCTGCTCACCCGTTCCGTCAGGAGAAGCACGTGACAGCGCTGACCGTCAGCCAGGTCACCAAGCGGTTCGGCGCCACGACAGCCCTCGCCGGGATCGATCTACGAGTGCCCGAGGGCAGTGTGACGGCCGTACTCGGGCCGTCGGGCTGCGGCAAGACCACCCTGCTACGGCTGGTGGCGGGATTCGGCGACCCGGACGGCGGGACGATCGACTTCGGCGCCGAACGGGTGTTCAGCCCCGGTCGCAGCGTTCCCGCCCAGCGGCGGCGGGTCGGGTACGTCCCGCAGGAAGGTGCCCTGTTCCCGCATGTGGACGTCGCGGCCAACATCGGGTTCGGCCTGCCCCGCGCCGAACGCCGATCCGCCGGGCGTGCCGCCGAGCTGCTCGACCTCGTCGGGCTGGACGCGAGCCTGGCCTGCCGGTTCCCCCATCAGCTCTCCGGCGGCCAGCAGCAGCGCGTGGCGCTGGCGCGGGCCCTGGCCCCGCGGCCGTCCCTGGTGCTGCTCGACGAGCCGTTCTCCTCCCTGGACGCGGGGCTCCGCCTGAACACCGCCCGCGCCGTCGTCGAAGCGCTGCGCGCCAACCGGACCACCGCGCTGCTCGTCACGCACGACCAGAACGAGGCGCTGTCACTGGCCGACCAGGTCGCTGTCATGGCCGCCGGCCGCATCGCCCAGACCGGCACGCCCCCGGGCGTCTACGCCTCACCCGGCAACCCGACCGTCGCGGCCTTCGTCGGCGCCGCCGTGTTCGTGCCCGCCGTCGTCACCGGGCTCACCGCCTCCTGCGACCTTGGTGCACTCGCCGTCCGGCCCGGGTCTCCCCAGGGCGAGGCGCGCCTGCTCGTCCGGCCGGAACAGATCAGGCTCCTCGCCGCGGCGGACGGCGACGAGAACAAGAACCAGAACGAAGACCGGAACGGGGAGCGGGACAAGAACCGGAACGGGGTGGTCGGCCGGGTCACCGAGGTGCGGTACTTCGGCCACGACGCCACCGTCCAGCTCCGGCTCGACCGGTCCGGCCGCACCGTGACGGCGAGGGTGCCAGGGCACCAGCTCCCCGAACCCGGCACCCACGTGCGGCTGTCGATCACCGAGCCCGTCACGGCCTTCCCACCCCACTGACGCCAGGCGGGTCACAGCGCCAGGCAGGTCACAGCGCCAGGCGGGTTTGCGGGCCTCAATCAGAAACCGCGTCGCCCAGGTGACGAATGGGCTTTCGGCGCGGATCTGGTCGTACAGTGACCGCAGGCGCGCATGGTACCGCTCGACGCTGAACTCGGGAACGGTCCAGATCACCTTCCGCAGGAAGTAGATAACCGCGCCGACGTCGAGGACCTCGGTCCGCAGGGACTCCATCCGCAGGTCGACGATCTCCAGGCCGACGGCTTCGGCCCCGCCGCGGGCGGTGTCGGGGTGACGGGTACGGGGCGCCGAGGCCGGCAGCGGTCCCAGGAAGTACTCGCTCAGCTCGAGCATGCTCGACGGCCCGACCTGCTGGGAGAAGTAGCGACCACCCGGCCGCAGCACCCGGCCGATCTCCGCCCAGCAGGTCACCACCGGGTGACGGCTCACCACCAGGTCGAACGTCGCATCGGCGAAGGGCAACGACCTGTCGTCGGCGGCCACGACGGCCACGCCGCGGGGACCCAGCCGCGCGGCGGCCCGCGCGATGTTCGGCGCCCAGGACTCCGTGGCCACCGTGCGCCCGGCCAGCCGCGGCAGTCCAGCGAGAACCTCCCCACCGCCGGTCTGAACGTCCAGGCCCACGGCGGCCCGACCCATCCGCTCGCCCATCAGCCGGGCGTAGCCCCAGGACGGACGCTGCTCGGTGGCCCGCCCGTCCAACCAGGAGAAGTCCCAGCCGTCCACCGGCACCGACGCCGCCTCAGCAACAAGATCGTCGAATTGGCGCGCCATAGGCCGACCATGGCAGCACATCCACGCGGTCGCGAGCGAATTTCCTGCGCCGCCTCGCGGCCACGGTCCGGACGGTTCCAGGGCAGATGCCGGTAAATCTGGGGGAGGTAGTAACGCTCCGCGGGTCGAAAAGCGTGACTACCTCCCCCAAAGTCGTCGGGGGTCGGCGGGGTGTCCGAGGCCGCGGCCATGGCCGGCTACGCGCACGACGCGCTCGGCGTACCGGCGGAGAAGATCCTGCTGGAGACCTCGGCGCGGAACACCTGGCAGAACATCAAGCTCACCCTGCCCTTCCTCGAGACGGCGGACACCGTGGCGATCGCGTCCGATCCGCTGCACGCGGCGCGGGCCCGCCGCTACCTGTGGAAACTACGCCCGGATCTCGCGGCCCGACTGGTTCCCGCCGACGACTACCGGTTCCTAGATTACTGGTGGCTGAAGCTCCCGAGGGCCGCCAACGAGCTCGGCCGGGCACTCCGCTGGGCCACGGGTAAGCCACGGGTGCCGACGCAGGGATCACTCGCCCGCCGCGCCCCGCCAGAGCTTGGCCGCACGGATGAACAACGCGCCGAGCTCGCTCAGGTCAGCGAGCGTAGCTCCCGTTCACCTTGTCGCTGTCACGTTCCGTGTTGTCACGTTCCAGGACGGCCAGCCTGGAACCTCATCTTCACGTGAGGTCAAGGTGCTGTGAACAGGGCACAGGCGGAATCGGACCTCGGCACACGAGGCCGTTATCTCGACGCGACCGGGCGGGCGCCGGGGGGTAGATATCGACGGATCGTTACGAACCGGACATGACGCCGCAGCCCATCTTCGGCACGCTGGGCCGCACTGACCGTTCCGGGAACAGGTGACGAGGAAGCGGATGACCACGTTTTACGAGATCCTGGGCAGGGAGGCCTCGATCGCCGGGGTGGTGGCCACCTTCTACGATCGCATCCTGACCGATCCGGAGCTGGCGCCCTATTTCGCCAACACCGACCTGGCCAGGCTCCGCACCCACCAGGTCGCGTTCCTCGTCGCCGTGACCGGAGGCCCGAAGGCCTACGAGGGTCGTGATCTCGCGGCCGCCCATGCGGGCCTCGCCGTCACCGACGCCGCCTTCGACCGGATCGCCGGGCACCTCATTGCGGCTCTCACCGACGCCGGCCTCGGCGCCGGCACGGTCGCGGCGGTCACGAGCGCCCTGCTACCGCTACGCAGGTCGATCGTCACCGCCTGACCGTCACGTCACCGAACGACGACAGGTCCGCCGGTTGATTCGTACAGTCAGACTTATGACGTCGCCCACGCCTATGACGTCGCCGGCGGGAACCGCCCGGATCGACACCTGGATCTGGTGCGTGCGCCTGGTCAAGACGCGATCGCAGGCGACCGCCGCCTGCCGCGCCGGCCATGTCCGCCTCAACGGCGAGCGGGTCAAGCCGGCCCATCCGGTGCGGGCCGGGGACGAGATCCGGGTGCGCCAACCCGGGCACGAACGGGTCGTCGTCGTCACCCGGATCCTGCACAGGCGGGTCGGCGCGCCCGTTGCCGCGGAGTGCTTCGTCGACCACAGCCCGCCGGTCGCGCGCGAGGTGCCGCCGGTGGTGGCCGTGCGCGATCGGGGCGCCGGGCGGCCGACGAAGCGCGACCGGCGGGCGCTGGAACGCCTGCGCGACCAGCCCCGCTGGCCGGACGCACAGTAGCGGCGCCGCTAACGCACGGTAGCGGCGCTGCTACTGGGAGCCCAGTAGCGGCGCCCGGTCAGGCGAAGCCTCGGTCGAGAGAGTCCGCAATCGCCCACACACCATGACCATCCTCAGGAACCTCGCCCTGGGATTACTAACCCTGGACCACCCACCATGGGATTACTTCGCATCAACGGTATGAAGAAAATGAAGAAAGCGACCGAGTACATTGCCGGTGACCGGGACCGAGCCCTGCCGCTACGTGCCGCGTAGCGTTACCCGCGCCTGCAGAATCCGATCGCGAGGTTGATCTTCCTGGACGACACGGCCGGATCGCATCTCGCCGCACCGACCGGCTCGAACTAGAGTCAGGACCATGGGGCGAGCGTCATCCGGGTTGGCTCGGCGGAATTCGCGATGAGCTAGCGTGAGCAACCGGGCATGGACATCCTGGACCATTCGGCGGGGCAGCCCGCCCGTAATGGGCCTCCGGTCCGGTTCAGCATTGTGATGCCGACATACAACCGCTGGGACGTGGTATTGTAGAGTATTGTGGGACTCAGGCACCTCGATATGCCGTGGCCCTGCGAACTGATCGTTGTCGTCGACGGTTCCACGGATGGCACCGAGAAGGCTCTCCGGGCCGTCTCCCTGCCGTTCTCCAAGCGTATCCTGTGGCAGGAGAACGCGGGCGCGGCTGCGGCGAGAAACCGTGGCGCCGCGAGCGCGCTCGGCGAGTTCATCCTCTTCCTCGACGACGACATGGCGGCGGACCGGCGGCTCCTCGTCGAGCATGAAAAGCTTCTCGCCGACGGCGCCGACGCCGTGGTCGGCCACATCCCGATGCACCCCGCCTCGCCGCCCACGGTGCTCACCTACGGAGTCGACCGGTGGGCCCGGGCGCGCCGCCGGCGGCTGCTGCGGTCGGACGGGCGGCTGACCGTCGCGGACCTGCTCTCCGGGCAGGTGTCGATGCGGGCGTCGACCTTCGTCAGGCTCGGCGGTTTCGACACGAGTTTTACCGCCGGCGGCAGCTTCGGCGGTGAGGACACCGACTTCCTCTACCGGCTGCTGCAGAGCGGTGCGCAGGTTCGATTCGCCGCCGACGCCGTCTCCTACCAGCGTTACGTCGTTTCGCCCGAGGCGCACCTGAGGCAGTGGACGCAGGCCGATGCCGCGCTTGCCCGAAAACATCCGGGTCTCGGTGACCTGCTCTTTGCCCAGCATGGCGGGAAGACGGTCAAAGGAATCCTCGCCAGGGCCGCGGCGGCGGCACCACCCTGGGCGTCCCGCGCCCCGGCGGGTCTCGTGCTCGGAAGGGTCAGCGCCGGGAAGGTGGACCGGCCCACCAGATGGATGTTCCTGGGACTGCGGGACTGCTCCTACTGGCGGGGAGCCCGCCAGCGCGGCGGCCTCCTGCACGCACCGGACGTGGGCCTGCGGGTCCTCGCCTATCATGCGATAGAGGACGTGTCGGATCCCCTGCTGAGCAGGTATGCGGCCCCTCCGCCGCAGTTCCGGGCCCAGCTGACAGCCCTGCTGGACGCCGGCTTCACCTTTGTCGGGGCCGATGAGCTCCTGCGTCATCTCGACGGCCGGCCCGCCCGGCATCAGGGC
>NZ_CDWTMG010000064.1:0-20329 GCF_977945845.1 Frankia sp. CcMO1 | reverse complement strand
GCCACGGCACGCCGGGCGCGCAGCAGCCGCGCCGGCCGCAGCACCGCCAACGCCGGCTGACAGGGCCGCCGGGCCTTCGTCCGGTGCTGAGGCCGCGGGCCGGCTCCCACTTCCCCGGGGAGCCGGCCCGCACCCCGGCCCAACCCTCACCCCGACCCGCTCGTCCTGGGACCCGCTCGTGCCTGACCTGTTCGTGAAGGAGAACCTGCCATGCCTGTCTCTGCTCGCTTCGCCCTGAACCGTGTCGTCCCCGATTCCGCGCTCGCGGTCTGGGGTGGCCGCGTCATCGTCACCCAGGACGGCCACGTCGACCTGCCGGAGGACCGCCACGGCGACGACGGCGGGCCGCACACCGCCCGGCTTCACGACCTGCTCCAGGAGCGGATCCCGCTGCGCGACATGCTGAACATCGTCTCCGGCCTGCTGCGTGACGGGCTGATGCTCACCCGCCGCGCCGACGACGTCGTCCTGCACCTCGATGACGAGGTCGTCGTGCACGCGAACACCAACGCCTCCGCCGGGTACTGCTACCTCACCGCCTGGCTCGCCGCCCCCGCGCCCAGCCACACCGACGCCAGTCACTCGCCGCAGTACACCGTCACGATGGCCGAGGGCTCCTTGGACGTCCTACGGTCGTTCCTGGCCCGCATCGAGACCAGCATGCCCGCCGAATCCAGCGCCCGGGACTACCGGCAGCTCGCCGCGCACCGGCAACTCGTCATCGCCCAGACGTGGAGCCTGCTGCGGTCACTGGGCTACGGCCTGTTCGCCACCACCGCCCACGACGGAGACGTCACCATCGCCCCCGACGGGCCGACGTCCCTGTTCTTCCGCTACACCAGCGGCTACCACGGCGCGCTCATCCTGCACGAGTCCAGCCACGGCCCCACGCACGCCGCCTGGTCCATCCACACCTGAACCACCCGCCACCGGCTCATCGAGGGGTCCGGGGACCGTCCCGCCGGGACGGTCCCCGGACCCCGCTTCCGCGTTCTCGGCGTTCTCACCGTTCGCGCCATTTCCGCCGCTCGCTGCAGCAGCACTCCGTGCCGATCCAACGGCCATCTCATCGGGCCGGTGTCCCGATGCCGCTTCGTCGCTCGCGACGGGGTCCGCACCGGCACCTGCCGCCTCCACGGTCCCGACGCCATCCGGCGACGGTTTGCGCCATGGCCTTTGCTGCGGCGCTGGTTGGGGTGGCACTGGTTGCTGCGGCACCGGCTGACGCACCGCATCACGGACCTGGGGGCCGGTCAGTCCCGTCAACTCGCTGATCCCGGCACGGGTCTCGCCCAACTCCTTCAGGCGGTCCAGCGCGCGCACACCCTCGGCGTGCGGGCCGGCCGCTTGCGCCTGCCCCTCGGCCAACACCCGCGCGGCCTCTTCTTGCGCCCACGCCAGGATCGCCTCGGCCCGGCTCGTGGCCTCGTAGTAGTCGACCAACGTCGCCTGGACCTCGGCCTCCCGCTGCCGGACCCGGGCGTCGCGGGCCTGCCTCGCCTCCCGAGCTCGCCGGATCGCCTGAGCTCGATGACCCGCCATCGGCGGACCGGATCGTCGTGTCGTCATGCCATCGAACGCTAAAACCCGCACGCCGCGACGGCAATTAAGCACCGCCCTCACAGCAATTCACGTTCCAGCGCAGCTCGTCACACTCAATCTCACCCATCATCCACCCACGAAACCGTCCCACCGCCACAGCAATACCCACCTCTATCCGCACAAGACCACCACTTGACCAGCACGAACGCCGAACCGGCTATCCACGAAGCCCGAGAGAAGCGCATCACAGATTGAGAATCAAGACACCTCTTGCACCCGAAGGTAAAGCGGGCGAGAGTCAATCTCTGAAATGCCCCTAGAATGGAGGTGCGCGATGCCGTGCGCGGTCATTCTCGGGTGCTTCCATTCGCCGGAGTCCGCCGGAATCCGCTGCGGTTCAATTACCCTTCACTGGCCATGTTGGCTGCCCGTGTCCGGGTGTCCGCCCGCGCCGGGTGGGTGGTGTCCCGCGCACGCTGTGGGGGCCGCCTCTCGGCGTCAACAGCGCTGCGCGCCGCTTCGCGGCGGCCCTGCGGGCCGCTGTGGACTCCGAGCCTCCGCGGCCCCCACGCGGCCGACTCCGTCGGCCAGGCCGATGGCCTGTCCGCGTAGCGCGCGGGACACGCCCCACCCGCACCAACCCCTCTCCACCTGGACTCGCGCTCGCCCCGGCAGCGGGCAGGCCGCACCCCAGATGGCGCACTCGCACTGGACGTCGTGGGCGACGTTGGCGACGTGGGCGGAGGTGGTTCAGCGGTGGTCATGAGCATCCACAAGTTGTCCGCCGGGGACGGGTACACGTACCTGACCCGGCACATCGCCCACGGCGACGGTGCCCCCTTGATGGACCCGACAGCGGACCCGGCGCCGGAACCCGCAGTGGACCAGGTCATGAGGCGGGACGCGGCCGGCTACTACACGGCCGAGGGCAACCCGCCCGGCCGCTGGCTCGGCCGCGGACTCGCGGCGCTCGCCCTCATCGGCAGAGCCGCCGACGGCCCGTTCGACCCTCTCGGCCCGGTGAGTGAGGCGCAGATGCGGGCGCTGTTCGGGGAGGGGATGCACCCGAACGCCGACGCGATCATCGCCGAGTATCAGCGGACGCATGTGCGTGCCGGGCTGACCGATCGGGAGCTGGCGAAGGTGAACGCCGACGCCGCGCGGGCGGCGACGCTGGGAGCGCCGTTCCCGGTGTTCGCGGCGCTGGCGCCGTTCGAGGACCGTGTCCGGGACCAGCTCGCCGCGCTGGAGGAGGCGACCGGGCGGGCGGCGACGCCCGCCGAGATCGCCCGGGTCCGCTCCCGGGAGTCGCGACGGCAGCGGCACGCCGTGGCTGGGTACGACCTGGTGTTCACCCCGGTGAAGTCGGTGTCGCTGCTGTGGGGGCTGCACCCGGACCCGGGCGTGCGGGCCGCGGTTCGCCGCGCGCATGAGGACGCCGTCGCCTCCACCGTGGCGATGCTGGAGGAGCACGCCGCGTTCACCCGGACCGGGAAGGCCGGGATCGCGCAGATCAACACCCGCGGTCTGGTCGCGGTCGCGTTCGACCACTACGACTCCCGCGACGGCGACCCCAACCTGCACACCCACCTCGTCATCTCCAACAAGATCCAGGGCATTGACGGGATCTGGCGGGCCCTGGACGCCCGTCCCCTGTACGCGATGACCGTCGCCGCCTCCGAGCACTACAACACCACCCTGCAGACCATGCTCACCGCCACTCTCGGCGTCGCGTTCGTCCGCCGGGAGATGGGCCGCGGGAAGGAACCGGTGTGGGAGCTCGACGGCATCGCCCAGGACTGGATCGACGAGGCTTCGCGCCGCCGCGCGGCGATCGTCCCCCGCTACGAGGAGCTGCTGTCCGAGCACCGCCGCCGCCACGGCCGCGACCCCTCTCCCGCGGTCGCGTACCGGCTCGCTCGCCAAGCCAACCTCGAAACCCGCCAAGGTAAGAAGGCACCGGGGTCCCTGGCCGCCAAGCTGCGCACCTGGCGGACCGAGTTCACCGAACGCCACGGACCTGACGCCTTCACCCTCCTGACCCGCCTCGTCTCCGGCGTGCCAGACACCCGAACGCACGACCCCGCGGCCAGGCGCGCGGCGCGGCACGGGCAGAGCGCGCGTCCCACCCGGCGCCAGCAGATCGACCGGTCGCCGTCGGGGCCGGGGTTGGTGAGCGTGGACGACTTGGCGGGCGACGTCGTGCGTGTGGTGGCGCAGAAGCGCTCGACCTGGACGGTGTGGAACCTGCACGCAGAAGCCGAACGCCTCCTGCGTGATCCGACCGTCGCCGCCCGCCTCACCCTCCCCACCAGCGCCCTTGACGACGAAACCGTCACCCGGACCGACAGTCGGGACACGAGCCACGGCCCGACCCTGCGGGGCCGGTCGTGGACGGCCAAAGCTGTCGCCGTGGTGGTCGCCCGAGCGATGTCCCCGGGATTCAGCATCCCCCTGGCCGCCCCCGCCCTGGTGAACGAACCGGCCACCCTCCGCCGCCTCGACGGGGACAGCGTGTTCACCGCGCACGCCGCTACCCGCTACACCAGCCAGGCCGTCCTGGACGCCGAACACCGGCTCCTGGCAGCCGCCCGCTCCACCGGCCCCGCCCCGCCGGGAGGGGTGCCGTCGGCGACAGCCGTGGCCGCGGCGCTGGCCCGGTTCGAGGCCGGGACCGGCACCCGGTTGGACGACGGGCAACGTGACCTTGTCACCGCGTTCGCTACCGACCCGCGGCTGCTGGTGGTCGGGCTCGGGGCGGCCGGGACCGGCAAGACCACCGCGATGCGGGCCTACCTGCACGTCACCGCCAGCACCATGGCCTCGGGGCGGCCGGGACGGCGGCTGATGCCGCTGGCCACCTCGGCCGCGGCCGCCGCCGTCCTGGCGTCCGAGCTCGGGGTGCCGGCGGAAAACCTGCACAAGTTCCTCCACGAGCACTTCACCGGCCGCCACGCCGACCGCCTCGCCGCCGGCGTGAAGGCCGACCGGCTCCCGCGGTCGGTGCGGCAGTTCGCCATCTCGGCCGGGGATGTGGTCCTGGTCGACGAGGCGGGGATGGCCGGAACCCCGAACCTGGACCGGCTCGTCCAGCTCGCCGCCCGGCACGGCGCGACCGTCCGGCTCCTGGGCGACTACCGGCAGCTGGCCGCGGTCGAGTCCGGCGGCGCACTCAGGTTGATCGCGACCGACGTCGGTGCCGTCGAGCTGAGCACAGTGCACCGTTTCCGTGACCCCGCCGAGGCCGCGGCCACCCTCCGGATCCGGGTTGGGGACAACGCCGGCTTGGACTTCTACACCAGCGGCGGCCGGATCGTCGGCGGGTCCACTTCCGCCATGACCGAAGCCGCCTACAACGGGTGGCTGGCTGACATGCGCGCCGGCAGGACCACGTTCATGCCCGCCGCCACCAACGCCACCGTCACGGCACTCTCGGCCAGGGCCCGCGCTGACCGCGTCACCGCCGGACAGGTCGAACCTGGCGGCGTCCCGCTGCGCGATGGGAACTCCGCCGGGGTCGGAGACTGGATCGTCACCCGCACCAACAACCGTGCCCTGACCATCCACAGTCAACACAGCCGGGACAGCCGGCTCGGGCGTGGTGGCCGGGACTGGGTCCGCAACGGCGACCCCTGGCTCGTCGAGGCCCGCCACCAAGAGGGCTCCCTCACCGTGCGCCACCTCGGGCACACCGGCCGGCTACGGCTACCGGCCCACTACGTCGCAACGGCGGTAGAGCTGCTGTACGCGAGCACCGTGCACCGCGTCCAGGGCGGCACCGTCGACACCGCCCACCCCCTGATCACCGACGCGATGACCCGCGAACACCTCTACGTTGCCGTCACCCGCGCCCGTCACCGCACCACCCTGTACGTCGCCACCCACGACGTGCTGCCCCTGGACGAGGACGAACGCCTCGACGCCGCTCGCCGCGACCCCGACAACCGCGCCGCGCTCGCCGTCCTGCACCAGATCCTCGAGCGTGAAGGCGCCGAACGTTCCGCCACCGAAACCATCCGCGACCAGCTCACCACCGCCGAATCCCTCGCCACCCTCGCCCCCCGCTACCTGCACGCCCACCACCACACCCAATCCGCCGCCTGGCGGCACCTCGCCGTCGACCTGCTCGGCGACCAGCACGCCGCTCAACTCCTGGACGACGCCGACGGCTGGGCCGAACTCGTCCAGGCCCTGCGCGGCGCCCAGGCGGCCGGATGGCCCGCCGACCAGCTCCTCGCCGCCGGCGCAAGACACCAGCACACCGACCGGCGCACCGACCGCCAGCCCGGCGGACCGCACTCCGCGAGCCAGACAACCGGCGAGGCACGAGGCGGCCACGGTCCGGCCGGCGAGCTCGCGCTCGCCGTCACCGCGGTATTCAACGCGGCCGAAGACCAGCCGCCGCCCCTTCCACTGGCCCGCCCCACCCTCGAGCAGGCCACCCGCTACGCCGCCCTCACCGCCGCCACCCTCGGCCTTGAACCCGACCGCGGCAGCGGCCAAGCCGTGCGACTCGACCCGCGGACCGCGCTGGAGCGGCCAGCCGCCCTCACGTTCGGCGCCGACACGGCGAGCGCCCAGGCCGGACCCACTGGGACGGGGTTACGAACCGTCGAGACCAGCCGGCACGCCTACGGTGCGGCGATCGGGCAGGTCCTCGGCTCCCGGATCGCCAACCGCGTCATCAGTGAGTCCGCCTGGCCCGCCCTCCAGGCAACGCTGCACCGTGCCGACCAGGCCGGGCACGACCCCGCCGACCTGATCCGCCGCTACGGCAACCGCCGCGACCTGCACACCAGCACCCACGCCGCCGAAACGCTCGCTACCCGAATCGCCCACCACCTCACCACGCACCCCGCCGGCGGCACCTTCGGATCGGACCCGGTGGACACCTGGCGCACCCTGGCCTGGAACCTCGCCGCCCACGAGAACACCGGCCACGACCCCGCCGCCCTGCTCAACGAGTCAACGACGTTCGATAACCAGGACGAGGCTCGGGCGAACCCGACCCTGGCCGACCTGCTGCACCACGTCCGTCGGCAGATCGGGGACGACTCCGCCCGCCGAAGGACCAGCCCGGCGCTGCCGTGGATGCCGCCCCCGGTCCCCGGCGACGACTACCTCACCGCCGGCGCCGAGCAGATCGCCACCCGTGTCCGGCACCTGGCCGACCGGGCCATCGCCGACAACCCGGCATGGGCGCGGCCCCTCGGCAGGCCACCCGCCGACGCCGACGCGGACGCCGCAGGAGCCTGGCGGGACCAGGTCGCGATCGTGGCCGCCTACCGCGAGCACCACGCCGTCACCGACGACGACCCCGCTCACCCCCTCGGCCCCTACGTCCACCCCGGCGAACCCGGCCACCGCGCCTACTGGCACGCCGCGACCGCCATCGTCACCGCCCACCGACTCACCCACCCGACACAGGAGCAGCAAACACCGCCCCCGGACCGCCCAAGCAGCCCGAACGCCGACTCCCGCACGACCGCCGCCACCCCGGACGCCAGGTCCACAAACGACAGGTCCACAGCCGACCGGCACGCCGTCGTGCAGCGTGAGGCGGCGGCGCACCAGATCGCGATCGACACCTACCGTGCCCTGCCCCGACACGAACGCACCGCGGTCGCCGCCGGGATGGTCACCCGCCTCGGCTCCCTCTGGTACGGCCCCGCGAACACGACCGACCTCGACACCGACACCGCCGCCACCCAACCCGCCTACGCCCCACAACTACGCGCCGCCCTCACAGAACGCGGCCACCTCGCCACGCCCGCAGACCAGCCCACCTACCCGGAGACCACGGCCCGGTCACGGACCGGACGCCGACCGCAAATTCCGACCCGGCGCCCGAACGACCCGGTCTGGCGACACCGAACCACCACCGCACCCCAGCCCGCACCGGCCCATGTCGATCAGCAGTCCAGATCGAAGCCGACGCCGCTACAACGCCCACCCGACCCGCGCCCGGACCAGATCCACACACGGCCGCGGCTCTGACCCCTGGGCCTCTGCGCCGCCAACCGTCGCGGCCAAAGGCCACCAACGAGTCACGCGCCGAGATTGTTCTGTCACAGACTGTCGGTGGCGGTGTTAACGGTCCGACATTTGAGCCTCACCTCGATGGTGAAGGACCCGTCCTCCGGCCTCCGGCAGCTACTGGCCACAGAGCTACCCGACACCGCCGCCGCCCGGGCGGCCTGCCAAGGCGGCGTGTTCCGGGCCGCCCGATGTCCGGAGCCCTGCGCCGGATCGTGGACGGCGGCCGGGCGGGGGCACGCTGGCCGCTGCAATCGATCACGGGCTCCGGTCGCGCTGAGCGACGCCGGGAGACCCAGGGCGGTTCATTCCTGACACTGCTCGGATCCACCCGAGCCCTCCCGCAACGCGAGACCTCACCGCCAGGACCCTGCGCCGGAAGTTGAGCAACATGCCCAGATCGGCATCACCGTCGACCGCCTGCGGTTCTGAACGGTCCAACGTGGTCCACCGTCACGGCCAAGACACCGGACCTCACGACGAGGATTTTTCAGAACTGGAAATCAGGCTGGTCCGGCTGGGGCGAGCCTGTCTTCGCCCGTTGCCGCAAGCCGTCGTCCAGTGTCTTCTGACCTTGTCGGCAGGCCGGCATCAGGCAACGATGCCGATGCGTTGGGCCAGCCCACGCAGTCTGGGGGTGCGGGCGCGGCGTTCACGTTCGATCAGTTCGCGGATCGTCGTTTGCGGATAGACCTGGAAGCGCAGCCAGTGCGGTGCCATGCGCTCGATCGTGAGCAGAACGTCGACAGCGGCCTCGTCCTGACCCAGGGCGGTGAGGGCGTAGGCGCGGTCGGCCAGGTGCCTGGCCCGGGCGGCCAAGGGGAGGTCAGCGTCGGCGGGCATGTCGCGAGCGAGGTCGAGGGCGTGGCCGGGGCGGTCAGTGACCACGGCGATGTCGACCGACTGCATGATGACCTGCGGCAGGCTGAAGGTGCTCTCGTAGTCCCGGCGGACCGGCTGACCCAGCCCGCTCAGCCGGTCGGCGGCCCGCCTGGCTTGCGCCAGGTGCTCGTCGGCGGCGGACGGGTCCTCGTCGCGGGCCGCGGCGGTGGCCGCGGAGAGCGACAGGCTGCCAAACACCGAAATGGCCTTGGGGTCGTCTCCGTTCAGGTAGGTGCGGATTCTGTCTGCAGCGTCGGCGGCGAGGATGTGGGCCTGGTCGAGGGTGCCGGTGTGGTGCAGCAGGATCCAGGACATCCATCCGGTCAACGCGACCTGATGGAGTTCGTCGCCCTCCTGGTCGCTCGCGGTTAGAGCACGGTCCATCGCCAGGTAGGCGAGGTCGAGCTGTCCGAGGTGGACCAGGGTGGAGGCGACGATGGCGTACGTCTCGGCAAGTAGGGCGGCGGTCGCCGCTGAATGGTCGACCCCGTCCGCGGCGCGGCAGCCGTCGATGAGCGTAGGCAGCGTGGTGCCAAGCGTGTCGTAACGGCCGGCCCAGTAGGCGCCCCACGCGAACCTGGCCGACCGTTCGAGCTCGCCGACCTCGGGAGCGGCGTCGGCTGCCTCGAAGCGGCGTGAGCGTGCGAGCAGAGCCCGCCGGATGGCGACCAGACCGACGTCATGGCCGACTGCTTCGCCATCCACACGCGATGGCTCGTCGAGCAGGTCGGACACGCCGACGTCCAGCGCGCGAGCGATCCGGTGCAGGGTGACAAGCAGAGCTGTCTGCTTGACGCCCTGTTCGAGCTTGGAGATGAGGTCGACGCTGACCTGCGCCCGCTCGGCCAGTTCGCGCTGCGTCATGCGCGGGTGCCTCTCCTGGCGCAGGCGGCGGACCCGCTCACCGATCGGACCAGGCGCTGCCACGGGCCTCCACCATCCCTCCGGCCGGTCACGGCGGACGTTCACAGCACCAGGCTACGGCGCGCGAACGAATCAGGACCAAGTAGGACGTCATGTCCGACCCGTGATGGCCTGATTACTCCTAGTCTCTGATGAAACCCGCCGACCTGGCGGATCGGCCCTGCGGCTCCGTCGCGCGGCAGCACGCCGTCGCCGCTCACCGGCTACGGATCAGGTGCGAGATTGCCCGAAGGTATTCGCCACAGCACGCAAAAGGCTTGAACCGCTCAACCAAGTGTCGCTTACTTGTAGCGACCAGCCGACTACGCATCGGGGGTGACATGCCAGCCGAGTCTCGCTCAACGCATCTGCGGCTTGATGGGGTTGCACGGCTCGCGAATCGCTATGACGTGCCCGTGGAGGATGCGGTCCTGATCGCGCTCAACCTCTGCGGGATCGCCTCGCCCTTGAACCGGCACCGAGCGCGGGTGACCGTCCGGCTAACCAGCGAACCGGCCGTGCCATGGATGATCATCGTCCCACTTAATTCTTCCATGTCACCGTTCAAGCTGGCCGGCGACGAACTACGGCTCGGGGAGGACGTCGTTGGTGTAGTACACCGGATAGACGCCGACGAGGCTGTGGGCGGGTACCTTCGTAACGACGGCCAGGCCGCAACTCTGAACCCCAACGCTCGGAGTCGGTGCGTAGGTTGTGCGTTCTGCCCGAACACTCTGGAGGCAGCGGCCGATCCGCGGTTGTCGGAAGAGCGGGAACTGAACGAACTGCTCGCGGCGATGGTTGAGCAGCACCCACGCCGTGACCTCGGCGAATTGCGCGAGGTGACAGTGTCCACCGGGTGCTTCGAGCGCGAGGACGCCGCGATCGGGCACCTGATCGGGTTGCGCAGCGCGCTCACCGGCAGGGGCGTCGCCGCGCGGATCGGCTTCCTCACGTCGGTCGTGCGGTCCGACGCTGCGTTCGCCATGCTCGCCGAGGATGTCGCGCCGTTCGTTCTGCGCCTGACGGCCGAGTGCTTCACTCGGCGAGACCTACTGCTCAAGGCGAGCAAGGCACGAGTTGGGTCGGACGAGATGCCGGACCTCCTGCGACGGGCACGCGGCGCCGGGCTCGACACTTCCTTCACATACATCGTCGGCCTCGACCCACTGGACGACGTGAGGACAGGCGTAGCGGCCCTCGCCCCGCACGTGAGCGAGTTTCCCAATTTTCAGGTTTACCAGGCGCACAACTCGATCATGGATGGGCTGCGGACACCGACGTCGGACCCGCTGGAGTTCTGCCTGCGAGCGCGGCGGGAGATCGAGGAGATCATGGCACCCTTAAAGACGCGACCGGCGGCGTGGGAGTGCTACCGCCCGCTGTGGTACTTCACGTTCGCCGGTGAGCGCCTGGTGGACGCCGGATGACGAAGCCGAGGAGTGATCTGTCGAGTCGTGCCGAGGCACTATGGCGCGCTGTCACCTTCGTTTCTGTCGCCCAGCTGCACCTAGACAGCAACCCGCTGCTGCTGCGCCCGCTGGAGGCGCGGGACGTGTCCTTGCGCCCGTCTGGCCACTGGGGAACCGTGCCGGGCACGGCGTGGGCGCTGGCCCACATTGGACTGTTGGCTGGATGCCGTGACGACCTCGACTTGTTGCCTGTGCTCGGCGCCGGGCACGCGGGCGTGGCTCAGCTCGCACTGGCCTGGCTGACCGGAGACCTAGCGCAGGTCCGCCCGCGGTTCACGACGGACGCAACTGGGTTGACGGCGCTAGTCGCCGCCTTCCCGCACGTGGACGGTCTCGGCTCGGAGGTGCATCCGTCACTGCCAGCGGGCGCCTACCTCGGTGGCTGGGTTGGCGGGAGCCTGGCCTACGCGCAGGGCATCGGCCTGGACGCCCCCCGTCGGGTGGTCATCCCCGTCCTCGGTGACGGAGAATGTGAGACGCCGACGACGGCCGCCGCCTGGTTGGCACACCGAGCACTACCGACCTCCCAGGTGCTTCCGATCGTGCACGTCAACGGACAACGAATGGGCGGCCCATCGCTGTTGGGCGCCATGTCGGACCACGAACTGCGAGCGTACGGAGCCGGGTTCGGCTGGGAGCCGGTGATCAGCCACGTCGGCACGGGCAGCATGGCCAAGCACATGGCCTTCCATCGCCTCCTGGTCGACTGCCTCGACCGCGTCCGGGACGGGGGACGGCCGATGGTCTTCCTGCGCTGCGTGAAGGGGTGGTCAGGGCCGACCCCGGCGCACAAGACACCGCTCACGAACGCCAGGGAGAACCCCACGCAGCGAGAGAGCCTGCTGCGCTGGCTGTCGAGTTACCGTCCGGCAGAGCTGCTTGACGAGCAGGGACGGCCTTGGGGAGCGCTCGCCGACGCGCTGGAGTCAATCCGGCTCGGTGACCTGCCCACCCGGGACGCCAACGGGCACCGCCGTGCTGCTGTGGTCGCGACGGCCGATCGTGGCCCGGATGAAGAGCCTTCGTTCTCGGCCGCGATCGGGACGGTGCTGCTCAGGCACGCTGCCGCTGGCGACTTCCGCGTGTTTAGCCCGGACGAGCTGGCGTCCAACCGGTTGTCCGCGGCGGCGGAGGAACCGTGGGTCCTCGAAGCGCTCGCGGAGGAGGTGCTTCTGGGATGGCTGGCGGGCTGGACCGCCAGTGGCCGCCGCGGAGTGCTGATCTCCTACGAGGCGTTCGCGCCGCTGTTCCTGACGTACCTGATGGCGCAGCTCAAGCAGCGGCGCCTTCTGACCTCCGAGTTTCCGAGTCTCAACCTGCTCCTAACCTCCTACGGCTGGCAGAACGCCTATACCCATGGCGACCCGTCGCTCGTCACGGCTCTGCTGGCAAACGGCGATCCAGCGGTGCGGGTGTTCACGCCGGCAGACCCTCGCCGCTCAGCTCTCGCACTCGACGAGGCGCTACGGTCCACCGGACGACTCAACATTGTCGTCGCCGGCAAGCACACGACCACGCATCATCCCGGTGACACCCTCGACGAAGAGCGCGCCCAGGGAGTGGCCGTCTGGCCTCACCTCAGCGACGAAGGCGAGCCGGACCTGTCGCTGATATGTGGCGGAGACCTGCCCGCAGAGATCATCCGGCAGGCAGTGCCGGTCATCCGCGATCGCCACCACTGCCGCTTACGGGTCGTCAACGTCCATGAACTGACCGCGTTGCGCGGCCTTCGGCTCGATCACCTCGTTGGCGCGCGCGGCGCCGTCCTAGTGGTCACCCTTGGCCACCCAGCTGCGATCTGGGGGCTGCTCGGCGGTCGGCTTGAGCGCCCCTGCGAGGTCCTCGGCTGGCGGGAACCGCCCTACCCCATGCCGCACAGCGAACTGGCCGCATACGCAGGGCTCGACGTTCATGGAATCACGCGGGCGGCGGCCACCCTCCTGTCCCGGAGACAGGTAAGGGCATGATCGCCGCCACTATTGACACGATCGAGGTCGTGAACGCCGGGACGCCGGCACGAGCCGGTGACGATACGGCCTTTGTCGCGCTACACAGCCAGGGATATACCGGCTGGTACGGCCCGGTCGGCGACGACGTGGCCCGATACAGCCAGACGTTTCTGGACGTCGTGTCCGGCGAACCGGTTATGGACGACGTGGCGTTGCACACCGTTCTGCAGCGAGCGGCCCGGGGGCGGCCGACGGCCGTTGCGTCGTGGGCAGTCGGTGCCATCGACTGTGCGGCCTGGGACCTGCGTGGACAATTCGCTGGCCGCCCCGTCGCGGACCTTGTGGCCGACCGGGTGGAATCGCCATCGCGCCTACGGTCCGTGCATCTCTACGCCTCATGGCTGAGTCTCGACCTCTGCAGTGACGGCGCCCTCGATTCGGTCTCCCAGGCCGCGCGTCAGGGATGGCTGTTCACCAAGTGGGGGCTGCGCCGCGGGAGGACCGTGGACCCCGTCGTTGAGTCCGCGCGGCTGTGCGCGCTCGTAGCGGCAGCGACGGCGGCGACCGGTCGGGTTCTCGCCTTCGATGCGGTCTTCACCTGGGATCTGCCCCTGGCCATCCACTTCGCGAACCACCTCGACACCCCGGTGCGCTGGGTTGAGGACCCATTGGCCGCGGCCGACCTCACGTTATATCGAGACGTGCCGGCGACGCTGCCCGTGGCAGTCGGCGAAGATCTCCTGGTCGACAGTGATGCCAGCGCGATACTGGCGCGGAAGCCCCGCGCACTCACCCTGGATGTCGCCGGGTGCGGGGGCCTAACTCGTGCGATCGAGCTGACCACACTCGCATACGCGGCAGGGGTGCCGGTGTTTCCGCACGGCCGGTCATTCGTCGCTGGCGTGCACCTGGCCGCCGGGTTCCCCTGCGCGGTCGGTGCCGTGGAATACCGGCTGCAATGGGAACCGGGACGACAGCGGGTTTACCGGGAGCCGTGGCTGCCGGTATCCGGGACCGTCACCATCCCCGAGGCGCCTGGCTTGGGAACCGTCCCGAGGAGCCGATGATGCCCGCGACAACCGCCGCTCTCCCGGTGACCGGGACCGTCAGCCCTGCGAGCTCGGACGGCGTCGTATTGGTGCTCAGAGATCGGCTCGGAGGGCACGATACGTTCCTCACCGGGCGGCTCGAGCTCGAAGGTGGGCCCAGCCTGACGGTTCGCATACTGAGCTTCGACGACGTCACAGTCCTCCGCGTGGTCGGCCGCGAGCCGCCAGTCATGGCTGGTGGGGCCTGGGCCGGCGTGCTGCACCTGTCGCATGGCTGGCGGAGCGCCCCGGCGCCGGCCGACCTCGTTGAGGCTGCGGATCGGGCCGGCCGGGATCTCGCGGCTCTTGACGCAGCAGAGTTGCGTTACGCCGTTACGTTCCTTGGTGAGGCGAGCACCGACGACATTCGCCGAGCACGCATTGCGGTCATCGTCGACGCGCTCCCATCGGCCGAGCAGTCCCGTCGATGACGAGCGCCCTCGTCAGCTTGGACGTCGGCGGAACACTGGCGACCGTGGACGGCCCCTCACTTTCCGCGTTGCTGGTAGCAGCCTCGCCTCTGGAGGTGGGGGTGGCCCGGTTGATCGTGCGGCGCCTCCTGCACCCTCAGCCGCAGATCACAGAGGATGTGATCATGCGGGTGTGCGCGGCGTTGGAGCTGCCTGTGAGCGCGTTTCCTCTAAACCATCGGCCTGCAGCCGTGCGCCTTGTGCCCGGTGCAGTCGCTACGGTGCGTAGGCTGAGCGAGCAGGCGAGGGTCGTCACCCTGTCCAACGTGACGTGCCTGGATGCAGGACCCGGGCAACTGAGCGACATGCTTTCCCCGTGGATCAGTGATCATTTCCCGTCGAGCCGTATCGGGCACGCCAAGCCGGACGCCGCGGCGTTCGAGGCGGTGGCCCGCGCCTACGGCGGCTCGACGGCCGGCATGGTCCACATCGGAGACGACTGGGAGTGCGACGTCCTGGGCGCGGTCGCGGCTGGCGCGATGGCGGTCTGGATCTCGCATGGGCGGCCGGTTCCCAACCCCGATCTGGTCAGCAGCCGTCCGGTCCTGGTCGCCCCCGACCTATCCGCCGGCAGCCATCTGGTCGTGGACCATCTGTCCGAACGACGAACACGGAGACGATGATGAATCTGTTCACAGGAACCGTCGGGTACTACCGGCAATTCCGGCCCGGCATCCCACAGAGCGTCGCCGATGTGCTGGATGCCGCCGCCAAACGCGGCACTCCCCGACGACTGCTCGACGTCGGCACCGGAACCGGACTGGTCGTCGAAGCGCTCCTCGAGCGCTTCGACGACGTGATCGCGATCGACAACGACGAAGCCATGCTCGCAGCGGCGGAGGCTGCGCTGCGAGTAGTTCTCCCGACCGGCACCACCCTGCTGCTGGAACAGTCGACCGCGGAGGAGTTCATCCCGCCGGACGGCTGGTTGGCGGACCTCGTGACGATCTGCCGCGCCTTCCACTGGCTGGACCAGGCGCCGGTGCTGGCGCGCCTGGACAGCCAGGTCGCGCCCGGCGGCGCTGTCGCAGTCTTCGGTGACAACAGCTTCTGGGCCGCTACCAGCCCGTGGAAGGCCGCCGTACGCTCAGTCATCCAGGACTTCCTCGGCGACGAACGCCGGGCTGGGAGTGGCACCTTCAACCATCACAATCGGCCGTACAGCGAGATCATGCAAGAGTCGCCGTTCAGTAACGTGGAGGAGGTCACCGTCCCGGTCCAACGCACCTGGACCGCAGACAGCATCCTCGGCTACCTGTACTCGACGTCCTTCGCCTCACCGCAACTCTTCGGCGAACGCCTGGAGCAGTTCGAGCAGACCGTGCGGGAAAGCCTCAGCGAGTTCAGCGACACCGACACCTACGCCGAAGACAATGAGTTCCTCATCCGCATTGGCCGGCGGCCATGAACCGCCAGTACGGGGCCCTCACGGCACCCGAGACCGCACGGATGACTGCGGACTCGGTGCTGTGCCTGCCATTCGGCTCCTACGAGCAGCACGGTCCACACCTGCCGCTACACACCGACACGGTCATCGCTGAAGGCTTCACCGAGCGGCTAGTCGCCCGCTATGGGGATCAGCACGACATGTGGCGCCTCCCCGCCCTGCCCTACGGCCTGTCCCTGGAACACGCTTGGACGAACGGCACCGTCTCCCTGCGCGCCGGCCTGGTCACGTCCCTGCTGGACATGATCGTCGGCGAGTACACGCGCGCCACGCGCGCACGGCGCATCCTCATCGTCAACGGTCACGGCGGCAACCGCGGCATTCTCGAGGCTGCTCTCTACGAGATCCAGGCAGCTCACGCGGTAAGACTGTGCGCCATCCACCCAAGCTCGCTGTCCACGGTGAAAGTCGATTCGGAGCTACCCGAAGTTCACGCCGGCATGCGGGAGACCAGCGTCATGCTCGCGCTCGCCCCGCAGGACGTCCACCTCGACCGACTCCAGGGCACCTACGCACCGGACACCTCGCAGCGCGAGGACATCCGCCGCGCGATTCTCGACCGTGGCGCCACTTGGCCTTGGAACTCGGGAGACAAGACCATCGCCACCGCCGGGATCATCGGTGGCGACGCGCGCAAGGCCAACGCGGACCTCGGTGAAGCCATCCTCAGCAGTGCCCTCGAAGCCAGCGCCGCCGTCCTCGAACGGCTGTAGCACTACTCAGTAGCGATGCCGCCAGTCACGGAGGACCACCATGCCCCTTACGACGGAGGACCAGGCAACCTTCCGAACCCACGGCGCAGTCATCAAACGCGGGTTCGTACCACCGCGCCTGGTCGAGCGCGCCACGGCGTTGATCGATGACTGGTACAACCGCGACCTCGACCGGGAGCGAATGGCCGCGTACACGCAGCGAACCTTTGCGCCGGAGCTGGGCAGCCACCCTGACCTCCTGGCATTGTTCACCGAGTCCGGCGCCGCCGAACTCGCCGCAAGTCTCCTTGGCGAGTTCGCTCCGGTACGGACCGTCCAGATCCAAATCCGCGTACCGCAAGCCCGACTGACCCAGGTCCAGCCGGTGAAGGACATGCACGTCGACGGAGTTGCCTGCCCACACCTCGACCCAGACGAGTTGCGGACATTCTCGCTGCTCGTCGGCGTCCTCCTCTCCGAGATCACCGACCCCGGCGGCGGTGCACTGCGATACATCCCCGGAGGACACCTGCGCATGGCGAGCTGGTTTCGCCGCGAATGGCGCCTAGGCGTCACCGAGCAGGTCCCGCCCCACATCGACGCCGAGCAGGGCACCCCGGTCCTCGGCACCCCAGGCGACGTGCTCCTCATGCACCACCTCGTACCTCACGCCGTCGGCCACAACCTCACCCCGACGCCCCGGGTGATGGCCTACTTCCGCCTCTCGCACGTCGACCACGCTGATCACCGCCTCGACGCGCTCCGCAACCCGTGGCTGGACTACCCGGCTCTCACCAACACCAGTTCCCGGTAGCCAGATGACCGGAAACCCTTGCCTCGAGCCGGCCGACTACCTGAGTGACGTGCGTCAGACGGCGGTCGACCTGGCCGCGGGATATGTTGACGACCGGATCGTCATCCTGACCGGGTCAGCCGCCTCTAGCGGGAAAATGGCCCGCTTCCTGTCCGACGCCGGAGCGCGAACGGTGATCGTCGAGCTCGAGGGCCTGCCGACGGCGACCCGGGAACGGTTCACCGCACTGGAGCACGCCCTCGAGCACCCGAGCGAAGACACCGCCGCCCGCGTCCACGCCGTCGACCCGGACGGCACAGGACTGGCGTACGCCGGTTCGTTCACCGCCGTCCGCGACCTACTCGGCCGCAGAATCCTTGGCGCCCGCTCGAGCGCGAGCCTGGCCATCGAACGCAAGGACGGCCAGCACAACCTCCTACCAGTACCCGGGCGACTCCTTCCCCTGGCGTTCGGACTGCCGGAGTCACCCGAACCGGTCGTCGTCCAGGGCATTCCCCACGACGGCGTAGCCATGGCGTCCAGCCACACGTACCTTGTCCCGCCGCACGCCGATGACTCCACACGAGCCGCCGCACTGGCCAGCCTGAGGCGAGACTGCCAACGAGCCCGCGTCACCACACTCGACACCGGCATCCCATGCACGTTCTACGGGTTCGTCACCGAGGCGGGTACCGTCGACTTCGGCCCTGTGGAGGCGCTCGTCTTCTGGGACCCAGCGACATGGCGGATCCACGCGCCGGGAATCGTGCGACCACTGCGCCTAAGAACCGAGACTCACGGACGGGCGCAAGCGACGGTACACACCCTCGCAGCGCGGCTCCACGGACTGACCGGATACGTCGGTGCCTTTGGAACCGACGGCGTCGTCACGGCCGATGACTACGTCATACACGAAATCAACCCGCGTGTCTGCGCTGGCTTCAGCCTGCTGGACCAACTCGCTCCGGCGAGCGCCCCCCTCAGCGCAGTTGACCTCGTCCTGCGTGAGGCTCCCTCTGCCGCCTCCGAGGCCCTCATCGGACCGCTGACCCGACTTGCCGCTGCGTACGCCCTCGACTCCACCCCGGCCTACCGCCTCTGGGACGACCCCCACGGAGCCACGGCGTCGCCTGTCCCCGGCGTCGACGCGGACCTCGCCACGAACCTCCGACGTCGAGCCGCTGGGACCAGTCTCGTCCACATCGACGACGCTCAGACAATTCGGAAGGCCCCATGAAAATGATCACGTCCGGTGACCTCGACCTCGCCGTCGAAGCCATCGAGGCCGGCGAACTCGTCATCGCCCCAACCCGGCGCTGGTACATGATCTGCGCCGATGCATCGAATGACGACGCCTGCGCCCGTGTCTTCGCCGGCAAGCAGCGATCATCAGCGAAACCCCTCGCGTACGTCCTTCCCACCACTGCGGCCTCCCACGAACCATTCATCATGTCGGCGCCGGCACAACAGCTTGCCACCGCCTTCTGGCCCGGCGACCTCGCCCTTGTCCTGCCCTGGCGCGACCGTGCCCTCGGGGAACGACACCGAGCCGTCGGCACAACCCACGCCCTTGTCACGAGCGATCCCGGCGTCCTCGGCGAACTCGCCAACCGATCCCGAGCGCCGATCGCCGCGACAACGGCCAGCATTTCCAGCTCGGACACTGCGTCCCCCGGCCCGGCGATCACCACCGAAGAAGTGCGTTGGTTCCTCGAGACCACCGCATTGCAGGTCGCCTACTGCATCGAAGGCGGCATCTCACCCCTTGCCCACCACCTCACCATCGTCGACTGCACCGGCCCGCACCCTGAGATCACCAGAACCGGCGCGATCCACGAACGAGCTATCGAAGCCGCCTTGCTCGAACATCGGTAGGGACGTCAGCACGAGGACTGCCGCGCGGCTGCCAATCGGCTACGTCCTCTTCAGCGCTGACAGCGCGGACTGAAGCTGCTGGTGGCGATCTCGATGACGGGCCGCGCGGGCCGGCCACATCACCAATCAGTCCCGGCGGTGACTCTCACTCGTCCTCCCCACCGGCGTGTCATCGATGACGCCACCTGCCGCCATGCGGACCAACCGTGGAATGGAGGGCGGGCCGCGAGCGACGACAAATCCAAAGGCTCCTTCCGAGCTCTCCAAGCTGCCCGTGGAGGTCACCGACTTCCTGATACCGCCAGAACGGGAGTGGCTGACCACGCCAGGCGGGAAGCGGGCGAAATCGACCACTCTCGACAACGAGGAGCCGGTAGTGTCGTCACGGAGCGTTGATCTCTGGCGCGCCTAGTCACGTCGCGAGCGAACGGGAGCCGGGCCGAACGCATGGATGTGTTCAAGGTCCACGAACAGTTGATCGATGACTACCGAGCGTTCACATCCGGCTTCGTGGAGGTCCGCGATCCTCGGATTCGCGCGCATGACGACCGCGAGTTGGCGGAGCGTGTGCAGTGGCCCGGATCCATGGCTGAGCCGGCCGATCAGGAGCCCAAGCCTGCCCCGGCCCCGCTGCAACGCCACCAAGATCCACGCCCGGACCAGATCCACCCCCGGCCGTGACTGTGAACCGGAGGATCAAGCTCGTTCCAGCGGGGGCGGGCCGTTCGCGTCTGGGGCGCCAGGCTTGACCGCCCCAGCCGGTGCAGTGCGCCACGACCGCGGGTGCAAAGTGGTCGTTATCAATACAAAACCCGCCAACCACCAGCGGCGATCGTGAGGTAGCGACAGGCTGGCCACGGCGGCTACGCGATATTTGTCGGACGCGACCGATAGAACGACTGCATGAACGAAGGGGATGACGACTTGGCGGAGGACTTGGTGGTTGCTGCCAAGCCTGCTCGCTGTTGGTTGGATGCCTTCCCCTGGCTCGAGGCTGCCTCGGGCGACGCCGCGACCGATGGTGAGCCGTGGTGGCTAAAGCCCATCGATGAACCGGGGAGCCCGGGGCGAGACCGCAAACTCGCGCAGATCTCTGACCTGGCAATCGAGCGACTCTCTCGCTGGACGATCGGCCAGATATTCCCTGGGCTCTCCTCGGACGTCGCGCTCGCCCGATTGT
>NZ_CDWTMG010000063.1:0-20716 GCF_977945845.1 Frankia sp. CcMO1 | reverse complement strand
CAGCTACTCGAGCCGCGGCGGCCGGCATGGCACTCGAGGCCGTCGGCCGCGAGCGCGCCTGGCGCGCCGAGCCCGCCGATGCCGCGTTGGTGCAGCGGATGGTCGACGCCGTCCCGGCGCTGGAGCCGATCGCGCGCGACAACACCTACGGGGAGCACGACGACGTCCTCGTCCACCAGTTCCTCGCCGAGGTCTCCGAGCGCGAGGCAGCGAACGTCGCGGCCGGGAAGCGGCTCGATGAGGTACGCGCCGTCCTCGACCTGCTCGAGGCGGAGCTCGGCACGGGCGACGTCGACGAGCCGATCGGCGTCTCGTTCGTGGAGAACCTGCCTTACCCCGGCGATCCCGGAACCGCGATCGTCGACCGGCTGGGGCCGAAACTGCGCGCGATGCTGGTACGTCAACGCCCGTCCCTGTTCGGCGGGGGCGCCTGAGGCTCTGGTCCGCGCGCACGCCGGTGAGCCTCGGACGGCGCGCTACCGCTGCCGGGCAGGCGGTCAACGGCCTGGAAGCACCGACGGCCGCCTCGTGGACCTCCCGCACCAGGCAGCTACGGAGATCGACGTCGGCTGTCGCACTGTCGGCCGCGGATTCCCCGGCAGCCTCTCCCGGAATCTCCAGCAAGAGCATATTGTCGCTATTGTCTGCTGAATGGACGGAGGGCCCGCCGTGTTGGATTGGCCCGTCGTGGTGACGAACACCTGCGCTGACGTACGTGCGCAGGAGTTCGGGCTGTCGTCCCGTGAGCAGGCGCGAGCGTGGCTGTGCGGCCTGGTTCAGGAACGTGGGCAGCTCGCGGCGAACCTTCCCGCGCCGTTGCAGGGGCGGCGCAGCCCGTCGGGATACTTCTGTCTCATCGTCGGCATGCTGGCTCTGCCGTTGGCGCTGAGCCGGGACGGCGGCGCGCAGTGGATCGCGACCGGCTGCGTGGTCCTTCCGGACTACCGGCGCCGGTACGGCGTCAGCGCGAAGGTCGACCCGTTCGCGCTGACAGGCCGGGCGCTGTTGTCACAGGTGCACTTCACCGAGCATGCGGTGCTTCGCTTCCAGGGGCGATGTGCGGGCGATCGCGACCCTGCGATTGCTGCGCAGCAGCTGATCTCGGCGCTGGGAGACGGGGCCCGGGCGATACCGCGAGCGCCGTCGTGGTGCCGGACGCAACCGGCCGACTTCTTCATCGTCTCCGGCGAGGAGTTCTGCCTGCCTATGTCGCGCAACGGAAGCCGGGGCAAGGCGTTCGACGCCAAGACCTGCATGCACCGGGCCTCAGACCTGTTCGAGCTGCGAGGCCCGAGCCTCATGGCGCGCACCCGATTCACCGACGATGCGCGGGGCGAGCCGGGCCTTGTCGTGCTGGACGACGCTTGGACGGACGAGGCCGTCCTCACCTGGCATCGTCCACCGTGGGCACGTCCCGACCCTCGTGCCCGGTTCTGGGGCACCTTCTCCGAGCGGGTTGCGGCGCCAGCCCGCTGGGACCCGGACGCCGATCGGCCGCTGTTCCTGCTGGGCCTCCTCGAGCGGCGCAGGTGGTGGGAACGGCTGCTCGGCCGAGGCCGCCGCGGGCCTGATCGGTGACTGATCTGGTCGGGCTCGGCCCGCTCCAGCGCTCGCACGGCACGGGCGTGCGCGGATGATCGATCCGCGGCGGGAGGCTGTCCTGGTCCTGAATCGGACAACGGGGGTGCTGGAAGACCGGACGGGGTCTGTGGCCGAGTATGTCTCCCAGCCCGGCGGTGGGGTGAGTATCCGGTTCCGCAACAACGCGAAGCGCTACCTGTACGGCTCCGGCACTACGCGGGTACTGCACGATCCGCAGCGGGTGAGGCTCCCCGGAGGGGCCGTCGTCGAGGTCGGCGGGGCCATGTGGGAGTCGGTGACCGAGGTCTGGCACTTTCACGGCACCAGCGGCAGTTGGCGCCGTGTCTTCTACTCCTCCGGCGGCCGTGAGGCGTACCGGAGCTTCCCGGCCGAGGAGGTGCGCATCCTCCCGGATGTAGCACTGATGCCGGGCGCCGGTGAGGTGCTCAAGTACTGGCGGCAGATCGTGTCGGGACTGCCGCCCGACGACGCGCTGCGCCGGCCGTACGGCCAGCTGAGATTCATCCACCCGGACAGTGCGCTGGCCGGCTACCTGACGGGCGCGCCGGTGGAACCCCGGGAACGACCCCCAAGGACCCCAGCAAAAGCAACAGCCACCGCCAGCGACGGCCCAGGCGGCCACTGAGGTGCCCAGGTGGACGCAGACCATGTGAGCCACACCCGCCCAGACACCACGGGTGGTCAGCCGCGGATAGAGCGACCCCACCGGACACCTCGACCAGAACCTGGCCAGGCCCTTGATCGTGGTCACAGTCAACAGGTAGCCGCGGATGGTGTGCGCGAGCGCGCTATCGCGCGGCGCCAGCCCCATCCGGTCATCAGCGCAGCGCGCCCGGCGTCTGGCATCGGCAGGCCCTGTGGCCACTTCCGTACCACGGGAGGATCGTCGCTCTCGGGCCACCCTTGCGGTGTGGTCCGGAGTGTGGGGACAGTGAAGGCTGCACCGCTCGGCCGGTGAACGGGGATCCGAATGTCCAATGCCGATCTCAACGCCCTGCTCGTGAAAGTGGCCCGGCGCGCGGAGAAGGCCACTGACGAGGTGCTCCAGGAGTCCTTCGTGCCGGTGCGTGCGTTGCTGACTCACCTGGAGTTGCCGGAGCACCAGGTGTTGTTCGGTCGGCGGGGGACGGGTAAGACCCACCTGATGCGTTACTTGCAGGGGCAACGTGCTGCCTCCGGCGCGTTGTCCGTGTATGTCGACCTGCGTTCGATCGGGTCGGCCGAGGACCTGACCGGGCAGCGGATCGACTTCGCGGAGGGCGCCACCGGTCTGCTGGTCGACCTGATCGAGCATGTGCACCGGCAGTTGTACGAGCAGGTACTCGAGGACCGCTGGGCGCACCGACTGGCGGAGATCAGCGAGGGGCTCGACGCGCTCGCGGACGCCGCCACGCAGGTTCGTGTCGTGGGCGAGACGGAGGTCGAGCGCGAGCGGGAAAACACGTCCGCGGTGGAGCGAACCAGTAGCGCGGGGCTGACGGCCGGTCCGCACCCCTCGGCATCGTGGCAGCACGGGTCGCGCCGGCGCCGGGAGCAACGAAAGGCGGAACGTCGGCTCAGCCGTGGCCGGGAGGTGCACCACGTGCTGCTCGGCCCCCTGGCGACGGCGGTTCGCCGAGTGGCCGACGCCCTCGAGGAGGGCGAGTTGTGGGTCTTCATCGACGAGTGGTCCGCGCTGCCGACCGATCTCCAGCCGCTCATGGCCGACCTTCTGCGGCGGACTTTCATGCCCGCGCGCGGTGTCGTCATCAAGATCAGCGCTATCCACGGGCGATCCCGGTTCAGCGATCACGACGCTTCCGGCGGGGCTGTAGGTCTGGAGCTCGGGGCGGACACGGCCGCCAGCCTGGACCTGGACGACTTCCTGCTCTTCCGAAACGACGCGGCGGCGACGCTCGATTTCTACGCCACCTTGCTGTTTCGACACCTGTGTGCCGCGAGTCAACGGTTGCCGTCGCCCGGCCCCATGGCCGGCATCACCCGGCCGGGGCAGCTGATCGGCCGGATCTTCGCGGACCGGGCGAGCTTCCACAATCTCGTGCTCGGCGCTGAAGGTGTGCCTCGCGACGCTCTGCAGATCGCCGGACTGGCTGCGGGTGCGTCCTTCGACGCGCCGATCGATGCGAAACACGTCGCGGCGGCGACACGCGACTTCTTCCTGCGCGACAAGCAGGGACAGCTCGGACGCGAGGCGCAGAAGGTGTTCTCGAACCTCATCGACCAATGCGCACGACAGCGCAGCCGCCTGATCCCGCTGCGCCGCGACGGCGAGTCGGACGAGTCCATCATTCAGCGGCTCTACGACGCCCGGCTGATCCACCGAGTACGGCAAGGGGTCTCGCTCGACCCCCAACGCCCGGCTGAGGCCTACGACGTCTACGTCGTGGACTACGGCTGTTTCCTCGGGTTGCTGGCATCCGGCCGCATCCGGCCTCCCGAGGACGGGCTCGACCCCGCAGCCCGCTTTTCAGACGCGAACGAGATCGAAATTCGCGGCGGGACGTTCAAGCACCGGCCCCGTGGATGGTACCGGGCGAATTGACGAAATGGCCCGGGGCCGAGCCCGCGCGGGAAGGCCACGGTCAATCCGGACGGGAGCGACGGTATTCGATCCAACAGATGTGCCGATGGCTGGCAGTGTCGGCCTCGGGCTACTACGAGTGGGCCGCCCGGCCGGCGTCAGCGACCACGCTGCGGCGCGAGAGGTTAGGGGTCGTCAGGTTCCACGCGGGCACAACGCAGGCACGGACAGCGGCGCGGCGTCGGCCACGGAGGCGACCCCGACGCCATGCCGGGCTTCACCAGGCTTGAAACAGGCCGCTTCAACGACACCGGTCCCGTGCCCGGGCCGATGATCAGCGGCGTGCCCTCCCACAGCGCTGTCCTGACCGAGGGATCAACGGCCTGGGCGAACATGCTGAACGTTGTTCGAGGCGGTGAGGTCACGCTGTACACACATCCGGACGTCACCGAGCGAGGTCTCCACAAGTACCCGTACACCGATCCCGACTTTCACGGACGCAGGGTGGACATCCCGTGAGCCGCTCAAAAATCCGAATGTTCTGTGCAGCGGCCGGTTTGGCGCTCCTCACGCCGTAGCAGGCTGCACCGGTGCCTCCGACCGCGATCAGCCCGCCGCCAGGACCACTCAGGAGACACCCGTGACCGACCCCAAGACTGTCCTGCAACAGCAGGCCACCCAACTGCGGTCTCTCATCGACGACGTCGCGGGCTGGTACCCCACTACGCGCAACGTCTCCACCGGCGAATCCGAGGACGCCTGCGCTCTGCCCCCGCCACCCGACGGCTGGCCACTTCGCTAGAGCTACGGCCGATCACTCGCCACGGCCGCCGGCGAGGCAAACGACCTCACCGAACGGACCGCCGACCGGCTGACCACAGCCGGCTGGACCCGCCGAGACGACCCCTCTCTCGAGGGTGAACGAGCCATCGTCCTCCAAAAGGACGGCTTCGTCCTCACCCTCAACTCGAGCGACCGCACTCCCGACGGCGAAGGTTCCATCGCACTCAGCGGCATCAGTCCCTGCGTCAACGCCAACGGCACCCTCGACCGAACCCCGGTTACCTGACAAGAGCCGGTCGCCCGCTGCGCCAGGGCCGCTCAGCCGAGCAATGAGCAGGTGCAGCAGTAGCCGATCGGAATCCGTCGCGGCCGACGGTGAGGTCAGGAGTCCTGCGGGCATTGATTCCTCCGGACGGTAGTAGGCGACTGCCGGCGACGGTGATCGTCCCGCTGGTCCTTGTACTGGCCGCTCCGCGGTTCCCGGGTTTATGGGCGGCCGGGCGGTCGTCAGGCCGGTCGTGTCAGGCCCAGATCGGTGGCCACCTGCCCCATGAGGTCGGGCTCGTGACCATGCAGATAGAAGTGGCCTCCGGGGAAGACGTGTACTCGGCACAGGTCACGGGTGTGTCGGCGCCAACCGAGCAGGCCCAGTGGCCGCGCCACGGGATCAGCGCTCCCCCCGAACACGGTCAGTGGGACGTCGAGCGGCTCCTCCTCGCGATCCGTCAGGGCGCCGCCGGCATGCAGGTAGGTCTCCACCATCGTGAAATCCGCCCGGAGCACGGGGAGCATCATCGCCATCACGTCGTCGTCCGTGAGAATCTGACGGGGTGAACCCCCCAGGTGCGCGAGGTACTCGCGCACCTGACCGTCGGTCGCCCGGGCGAGCGACGGTGCCGTCCCCTGACCCGTCCCCGGGGCCGTGGCCGCCGACACGAAAATGTGCTCAGGCTTCCGCTCGCCGCGCCGCCGCAGCGTCCGCGCGACCTCGAAGGCCAACAGCGCACCCATGCTGTGCCCGAAAAGCGCGAAGGGACCGGCTGCCTCCCGCTCGAGAACGGGTGCCAGTACCTTGGCCAGTGTCGGCAGCCGCAAGAAGGGAGCCTCGCGGTGCCGTCTGCCGCGGCCCGGCAGTTCGACGGCACGCACGTTGAGACCCGCAGGGGCCAGGTCCGGCCAGCGTCGGTACGCGGCGGCGCTGCCGCCTGCGTAGGGCAGGCAGAACAAGTCCAGGCCGCCGACGGAGGGCGACCCGTGGTCGACGATCCAGGCGCCGGCCATCAGATCCTCGTCGTCACGGACGAAGATGCGACCTGGCCGCAGACCAGGTTCACGATCTGCGCTATTCCGGCGCCGCCGAGGATTTCCTCCGTCGGAATCGTCACCTGCAGCCGCTCCTCGAGCACGGCTCTCAACTCCAACGCGGCGATCGAGTCCATGCCCAGGTCAAGCAGAGCCGCTGAGCCGGCGACCAGTTCCGGCGCGGTCTGCAGCACGGCGGCGACCGCACGGACGGCCCGGTCGGTCAGGAGGGTCCGCCGTTCGGAGTCGGGCAAGGCCAGCAGTTCCTCGCGGGTGGGCAGCAGGGCGGCGACCGCGTTGTCCGAGCCGACCGGGTCGAGCCAGGGTGGTGTTGCGGCCGTCGGCTCTGCGGGAACCGCGGCGGTGGGGCCGGCCGCGGCAACCCGACGGCGACCGTTGACCGGCAACGCGGGGATCTCGGTGCGGTCGAAGGGGTAGCGGGGGAGCGGCCTCCAGACGGCCCGCCCGTCGTGCACCGCTCGCCAGTCGATCGTGGCGCCACGCACGTAAAGTTCGGCGAGGATGCCCAGCACGGCCTGCCAGCTGGGCCCCACGTCGTCCGGGGCCCGCAGCAGGCGCGCTCCCGGGCGCTGCGTCGGTGCCGGACTGAGCCCGGGGGCGGGCCCCACCACCAGAAAGGTGAGTTGCCCCAGGTCCTGAAGGGTGTCGAGCCCGGCATCGAGGCAGGCCGTCGCAGTCAGGTGTTCGTCCCAGCTGGCGGGGTCCGGCGGCTCGTCGAAGCTCCACAGTTGGCCGGTTCGGGCCGAGACGACGGGCAGGCGCGGCGCGCGCGCCGACGGCCGGCCCACCGCGGCGCGGACGGACGCCCACGGATCCTGCGGGTGGCGAACCTTGCTGGCCCGGTCCAGAGCTCGACCGTAGGCGGCGGCTAGGGTCAGTCCCGCGGCGAGGTCGTACACACCGGCGAGGCAGGCGGCGGTGAGCTCGCCGACGCCGTGCCCGAGTATGGCGGCAGGCTCAAGTCCCCATGAGCGCCAGAGCTCGGCCAGCGCGTACTGAACCGCGACCAGGGTCGGCACCGCGACCGCCGGGTCGCGGGCGACGTCGGTGCCTGCGGTGACCGCCGCCGCCAAGGGCAGGCCGAGCAATGGGTCGAGCACCTGCGCGCACTCGGTCAGCCGGTCCCGGAAGGTGGAACTGGCGCCACGTAGCGCGTCGACGGCTCCCGGCGCGATCCGGTCGGTCCCGGGGAGGACGAAGGTGATCTCGTCGGGCAGGGCGCGGCCTGTCCACACCCGCGCAGCGGGCAGGCCCTGCAGGTGGCGAGCGAGCTGGTTGGCGGCGTCGGCGGCGTCGGCGGCAACGACTGCCAGCCGGTGTGTCAGGTGTGAGCGGCCTCCGGCCGCCCCGACACACAGGTCGGCGAAGCCGCCGTCTGTGACATCCGCGAGCTGCCGCTGGTAGCGCTCCGCCAGCGCGGTGAGGGCGGTGCCCGACCCTGCGGACACCGTCAGGATCGACAGCGGCCGTGCGGCCTGGGCAGGCCCCCCGGCCGCGGCCGCGTCACGCCGGCCCGAACCGGTGGGCGCCTGTTCGAGAATCAGGTGCACGTTCGTGCCGCTGAACCCGAAAGAGCTGATCGCAGCCCGGCGTGGCCCGTTCGTGGTCGGCCAGGGGGTGATGCGGTCGGCGGGGACGGCGAGCGACGTTCCGGATAGCGAGATGTGCGGGCTGAGCCGGGTGAAGTGCAGGTTGCCCGGGATCAGCCCGTGGCGCACGGCCAGCACCGCCTTGGTCAACCCGGCAACCCCCGCGGCGGCCTCGAGGTGACCGATGACCGTCTTGGCCGCTCCCAGGTAGCACGGCATCGATGAGCGCCCGTAGACCTCGGCAAGTGCTTCGGCCTCGATGGGGTCGCCGAGCGGGGTGCCGGTCCCGTGGGTCTCCACGTAGGCGACCGTGCCGGGGTCGACGCCAGCGTTGTGAAGGGCCTGCCGAACGCACATCAGCTGCGACTCGCCGCTGGGGGCGGTCAGGCCGGCGCTGCGCCCGTCCTGGTTGACCGAGCTCCCGCGGATCGTCGCGAGCACCCGGTCGCCGTCACGGTCGGCGTCCACCAGACGCTTGAGGACGACGACCGCGGCACCTTCGCCGCGCACGGTGCCGTCCGCGGCCTCGTCGAACGCCCGTACCCGGCCGCTCGGCGAGAGCATGCCCAACCGAGTCATGGCAATCGTCGACGCCACGGACAGCACGACGTTCGCCCCGCCCGCGAGGGCCAGGTCGCACTCTCCGGCCCGCAGGCTCTGGCAGGCCTGGTGTACCGCGACGAGAGACGAGGAGCAGGCGGTGTCGATGGCCATTGCCGGCCCGGTGAGGCCGAGCGTGTAGGCGATGCGACCGGCCAGGATGCTGTGCGCCGTTCCCGTGCCGGAGTGGGCGGTGACGTCTACCAGGTCGGCAGACCCCTCGGTGAGGTAGTCGATGCCGGAGACGCCGAAGTAGACGCCGGTGCGGCTGCCGTCGAGCGAGTCGGCGGCGAGACCGGCGTCCTCCAACGCATGCCAGGTCACCTCCAGGGCCAGTCGCTGCTGGGGGTCCATGCCGAGTGCCTCTCGACGGGAGATCCCGAAGAAGGCGTGGTCGAAATGGTCCAGCCGGTCCAGGAACGCGCCCCAGCGGGCCTGAACGTCGTGGTCGTCGTGAAGCCTGACGTCGTACCGGTCGGCTGGCACCTCGCGGACCGGATCGTCGCCACGGCACAACAACTCCCAGAACGATTCCGGATCGTTCACTCCCCCCGGCAACCGGCAGCCGATGCCGACGATGGCCACCGGTTCCGCGACCCGGCGCTCCAGCTCGTCGATCCGCCGTCGCATGGACTGGATGGTCCGGTGGGCTCCTTGCAGGACGTCGCGGTATTCATCTGCCCCGTCAGTGCGCTTGTCGGGTGACCCGCCATCCATCGGCCTCACCTGTGCTCGTTCTCTTTGGTGGCCTGCACGAGGAGTCCGACCAGTTCGTCAGCCGACAGGTCGCTGGCATCGTCCCCCGTCGCACCGGCCCCGTCGGGCCAGGCGAGGTCTGCCGCCGGTTGGTCGTTGACGCCGTCGGCCGGGGTGTCGGCGGGCGGTGCGGGCGCGTCCGGCGGAATCCCCAGCTGCTCGGCGAGGTGCGGCGCGAGCGCGTTCACGGTGGGAAAACGCCAGGCGGCGGTGGCCTTCACGGTGATACCGAGGGTCGTGCTCAGCCGGCGACGCAGCTCCAGTGCCATCAGCGAGTCGAAGCCCAGCGCGGTCAGCGGAGTGTCCGGGTCAACGAGGTCCGCGTCCTGTCCCAGGACCGCGGCCACCTGCTCCGTGCAGTGCCGCAGCAGGCGCCGGGCGCGCAGCCTCCCGGGCGGTAGCCCGAGCAGTTCGTCGACGACCCGGCGATCCGGCGCCGGCGTCTCGACCACGTCGCGCAACAGGTCCGGCAGGAACCCCGAGGCCGCGGTGTCGGTGAGAGCGACCGGATCGAGACGCAGCGCGCACACCACACCGCCCGGGCTCCGCACCAGCCTGCCGAGCACCTCCATGCCTTCGTCCGGGGTGATGCCGAGAATCCCGCGCGTGGCCAGTTCGCCCGAGCGTTCCTGGCGGGCGGCCATCCCGACGTCCGTCCACGGCCCCCATTGGATGCTCAGGCCGGGCAGCCCCTGTCCCCGGCGGTGCAGGGCGAGCGCGTCGAGGACGGCGTTCGCCGCTGCGTAGGCGGCCTGACCGGGAGGGCCCACCAGTGCGGCGGCCGACGAGTACAGCACGAAGTGGTCCAGGGGCAGGCCGGCGGTCGCGTGGTGCAGGTTCCATGCGCCGGCGGCCTTCGCCGCGGCCACTTCGGTCAACGTCTCCCGGTTGAGACCGGTGACGACGCCGTCCCGGAGCACGCCGGCGGCGTGGAAGACACCGGCGAGCGGGGGCAGTCGGTCCGGATTCGCGAGGAGGTCGGCAACCTCTGCGGCCTGGGAGACGTCGGCGCGGCGAACGACCACCAGCACTCCGGTGTCCTCCCAGCGGCGCAGCGCGGCACGGGCGGCCTCGCCCGGTGGCCGACGGCCCGCCAGGCATAGGTGGGTGGCTCCGGCCGCGACCAGGGCTTCGGCCGTGCGCAGGCCCAGGCCGCCGAGGCCACCGGTGATCAGATAGGTGCGTCCGGGGCGCACCGCCGCCGCCCAATCGCCGGGGGGCGGCGAGCAGGCGGCGGGCAACGGTGTGAGTTCGCCGCTGGCGAATCCCTCGGTGACCCGTTCGACCAGATGCCGCGCCCGTCGCGGCACAAGGACGTGGCGCGGCTGCACGGTCACGACCGACTGCCCCTCTCGGACGGTGATCGGCGTTTCGTCGCCGGCCCTGTCCCGGAGTTCGTCGCGCGTTTCGCTCTGGCGCGCCGCCGTGCCGTCGGGCGGCGCGAACCGGACGAGCCGGCCGCCGGCCGTCAGCAACTCGGCCGGGTCGCGCGGCAGGACGTCGCCGGCACCGCAGATCACCACGTCGGCCTCGCCGGGTCCCGCGTCGGCGAGGACGCGGGCGCCGCGCCGCCGGGCCACCTGGGCCGCCGCGAGCGCGGTGTCCCCGGCGCCCGGACGGATGAGCACGGTCTCGCCGGGGGTGAGGCCTGCGACGTCCTCGAGGGCGTGGATCGCGAGGGCGAACGGCTCCTGATGCGGCTCGGGGACCGCGCGGTGGGCAGGCGCCGGTGATATGCCGGCAGCACCGCCGTAGGGGCGCAGCGCGGCCCGGAACCAGCCCGACCGGCCGGTGTCCGACGGCCGCAGGGCCCACTGTCGGCGAGGGCCGCCGTCCTCGCCGAGGATTGCCGGACCCGCGCCGGTCAGCAGATCCGCGACGGCCCCGCCCTCGCCGTGGACCTCAGTCGCGTACAGGTCCACCAGTAGCGGATCGAGCTGGGGATGTTCCGTCGCGGTCACCCGGGTGAAGCCCCATACCCCGGCGCCCGGACCCGCCCCGACCCGGTCATTCGGTAGCACGGCCTGGGTAGCGCTCGTCAGCACGATCAGGCGCGGCGGCTCTTCCTCGCCGCAGTCGAGCAGTGCGTGGGCCAGGTGCAGCAACGAGGTGACGGCGCGGTCGTAACCGACCCAGAACGGAGACTGCGGCGTTGAGCCGGGCCCGTCCGGGTCGGCACCGCCGGCGCCCGGGCCGGCGACGGTCCCAGGGTCGGGAGGGCAGTCGGCGTCCAGGGCCCAGGCGTGAATCACTCCGCCGAGGCCGCCCGGGTGCGCGGCGGCGTCCCGGAACAGTTGCCGCAATGCGGTGGGATCGGTTGCGGCCTGGGCGGTCCGGAGCAGCAGGCTCACCTGGTGCCCGCGCGTACGCAGTGCCTCGGCCACGCGCGCGGCGCGCCCGCCACTGTCGCCCAGCACCAGCCAGGTTCTGCGGTCGTGCGGCGCCCCGGTGGCCTCGGCACGTGGCTCGCCGCCCGCCGCCTCATCGGCGTGCTGCCAGCCGAGTTCACGCAACATGGACGTCGACGCGGTGGTCCCGGTCCCCGGCACGTCGAGTGCCTGCAGCAGGAACCCCTCGATCGTCCCGGCGAAACGCCCGCCGGCGTCGAACAGCGTGATGTCGGCGAGCAGCGACCCCGTGGGCGCGCGGTCCCGTAGCCGGGCGTGGGCCCAGCGGACGTCCGCGCCGTCGTGCAGGTGCAGGCGGTCCACGCCGGCCGGGAGGTGAACGCCCTGGGGCGGACCGTCGGACGTCGCGGCCACCCCGACGGCCTGCAGGCAGCTGTCGAGCAGCGCCGGGTGGAGCACATGGCGGCCGGTTCCACGGCCGGACGCGGACCGGGGGCGCAGCGAGACAACGGCCTCGGTCGCGCCGCGGGCCGCCGTGCGGATGCGGCGGAACACGGGCCCGTAGTCCATGCCGGCCGCGGCCATCGCCGAGTAGAACGCTTCCACGTCCACCGGCTGCCGGCAGCGGGCGCGGGCGCGGAGCAGGTCCGGTGCGTCCTGACCGGCGGCGTCCCGATCACCGTCCGTAGCCGGTTCCCCGGCCGCCGGGGCGCAGTGGGCGTGGGCGGCCTCGATCCACGCGGCGGCCTCGTCGCCAGCGGCGGGGCGGGTCCACACCCGGACGACGGCGCCGTCGGGGTCTGGGCTGACGGACACCTGGACTGTGTCGTGGTCCGCTTCGGTCGGCACGTGCGTGGGTGCCGTGATCCGCACGTTGCGCAGGACGACGTCCCCTCCGCCGGATTGCGTCCCACCGAATGTCGCCTTGCCCGCGGCCACCATGGCCTCGACCAGGGCGGCGGCCGGCAGCACCGGAGCGCCGATCACCTGGTGGTCGACGAGGTACGGCTCAGTCCGCAGGTCGACCGGCGTGGACCAGACGTGCTCGCCGCGTGGCCCGGCCAGTCGTACGCGCCGGGTCAGCCACGGGTGCCCACCGGGCGCCGGGCGATGTGCGGTGAGGGCGGGGCTGACCCAGTGGCGATTGCGTTGCCATGGGTAGCGTGGCAGGTCGCGATGCGGGACGGTGGCGGGGGTCGCGGTCACCGCCGCGAGGTCGGCCGCGCGCCCCGCGCACCAGAGTTCGGCCAGCGACGTCGCGAATCCGGTGGCGCCGACGGGATTGGTGCGCATTGAGGGAACTACGACACCGGGCTGACCGGCGGCGACGAACCTGTCCTGGATCGGCGCGACGAGGAGCGGGCGGGGCGCCAGCTCGATCACCGTGTCGACGCCGCCGGACACCGCAGCGGTCATGGCGTCGTCGAAACGCGCCGGGCGGAACAGGTTCTCCGCCCAGTAGGCGGCGTGCAAGTGCTCCCCCGTCAGCTCGGTCCCGGTCACGGAGGACAGGAAGGGGAATGTGGCGGTGCCGGGGGTGAGGTCCGCGGCCGCGTCGAGGAGCAGCCGGGCAGCAGGGGCCGCCAGCGGTGTGTGCGAGGCGTAGAGGCTGGCCCTGTTGATCACGCGGCAGAGGTGACCGGCGGCCGTCAGGTCCGCCACCAGGGCGGAGATCTGCTCACGCGCCCCGGACACCAGGGTGGTCGCCGGCCCGGAAACGCCGGCTACCCACACCTCGGGCAGCTCGAGCCGGTCCAGCTGTCTGCCGACCTCGCTCTCGGGCATCGAGACGACGGCTATGCCGCCCTCGCCGAGCAGGCCCCGGGTGACGGTTCCGCGCCGGTGCGCCAGTTCGATCGCCTGGCTGGCCGTGAGTACCCCGCCGACGCAGGCGGCCGAGACCTCCCCGAGGCTCTGGCCGAGGACGACCGCGGGCTCGACGCCGCACGCGCGCCACACCCGCGCGAGGGCGATCTGCAAGGAGACAGCGGCAGGCTGCCCGAGCGCCGGGTCGTCCAGCCGGTCATCGTCCGCCGGTGCCTGCAGCAGGGCCACCAGGTCGGCATCCTCGTGCCGGGCCAGCAGCGCGGCGCACTCCGCCAGGCACTCGCCGAAGCGGGGCAGTGTCCACAGCGAAGGGTGCAGCGGCCAGTACCGCTCGTTCTGTCCCGGGAACACGAACGCCGTGCGGTGCGTCCGCGTGCGGGCGGATCCGCGCAGCGGCACCGGGTCGCCGGGCCGCGCGCCATGGGTGGCTGCGGCGAGAGCCGAGCGCAGGCCTGCCGTGTCGGCGGCTACCACCGCGGCTCGATGGTCATGGGTGTCGCGCCGGCGCAGCGCCGCGGCGCAGACACCGCGGACGTCGTCATCGGGCGTGGCGTCGAGCAGCGCGCGGTACCGGTAGAGCGCCTCGTCCAGGGCGGCCGGGGTCCGGGCGGACACCGGCAGGACGAGCGAGGAGCCCGGCTCCGGGGGCGGCCCCGCTACCGGCGGGTCCGGCGCGGGTGCCTCTGCGAGCACCAGGTGAACGTTCGTCCCGCCGAACCCGAATGCGCTCACCCCGGCCACGGCGGGCCCGTCGGTCGCGGGCCACGGGACCAACTCGTCCGCGACTCGCAGGCCTAGGGCGTCGAAGGGGATGTGCGGGTTGGGGTTGCGCGAGTGGACGGTCGGGACGACGGTGCGGCCGTGCAGCATCAGAGCGGCCTTCGCCAGGCCCACCGCGCCCGCGACGGCCTCCGCGTGCCCGATGTTGGACTTGGCCGAGCCGATCAGCAGCGGGCGTTCCGGGGCGCGGTCACGCCCCAGGACGGCACCGAGCGCCTGCGCTTCGACGGCGTCGCCGAGGAGGGTCCCGGTGCCGTGCGCCTCGACGTAGTCGACGTCCTGCAGGGCGACACCGCTCCGGGCGTAGGCGTCGCGCAGTACGGCCTCCTGCGCCCCGGGCCGTGGGGCCATCAGGCCGTTCGTTCGCCCGTCCTGGGTCATGGCCCCGCCGCGGATCACGCAGTAGACGCGGTCGCCGGCCGCCAGGGCACGCGACAACGGCTTCAGCAGGACCAGGACGACGCCCTCCGAACGGACCATTCCCGAAGCCGCTGCGTCGAAGGGCCGGCAGCGGCCGTCCGGGGCCACGGCGCCCATCTTGGTGAAGGCGACGCCGACGTCCGGCCCCAGGATCAGGTTGCTGCCGCCGGCGAGCGCGTGCGGGATCTCGCCGCGCGAGACCTGGGTGGCCGCGAGGTGGATCGCCGCCAGCGAGGCGGAACAGGCCGTGTCGACGGCGAGGCTGGGTCCGCGCAGGTCGAACAGGTACGACAACCGATTGGCCGTGATGCTCAGCGAGCTTCCGGTGGCCACGTAGGCATCGCTCGCGTGTAGCTCTTGGAGGCGGGCGTAGTCGAAGCTCGACACCCCCACGAACACTCCGGTTCGGGTGCCTGCAAGCGACGCCGCCGGGACGCCGGCGTCCTCGAGGGTCTCCCAGGCCACCTCCGCCAGGAGTCGCTGCTGCGGGTCCATCTTCTCGGCCTCACGCGGGGAGATGCCGAAGAACGCGGCGTCGAAGTGCGCCACGTCGGCGAGGAACCCGCCCTGGTCGGTAAGCATGGTGCCCGGCGTCGCGGGGTCGGGGTCGACGAACCCGGTCGGGTCCCAACGTCCGGTGGGCACCGGGCCGACCGCGTCGGTGCCGTTCGTGAGCAGCCGCCACAGCGCGGCCGGGTCGGCCACTCCGCCAGGGAGGCGGCAGCCGAGGCCGACGACCGCGACCGGCTCCCCGGTGGCGCCGCAGCTCGCCGCAGCGTCGTCGCGGTCCCGGTCGGCGGGGTGCATGTCGCCGGCCGGCCGGCCATCACCGGGTCCGCCAGGGGTGTCCGGCAGCCCGCCGGGGCCGGCGAGGTGCCGCGCGAGGTCTTCGATGGTGGGGTGCTCCCAGATCAGGGTGACCGGTAGCTCGCGGCCGAGCAACTGCTCCAGCTCGCCCAGCAGCCCGACCATCTGCGCCGAGGCGAGACCGGTGGCGGCAATCGGACGCCGAGGGTCGACGGCGTCCGCCGGTACCCCGAGACGTTCGGCGACGGCACGGCACATCACGTCTTCCAGGTCGGCGGTCTCCCTGGTCACGGGACGATCCCGGAGTGCGGGGCCAGGTGCGCCAGTCGCCACCTGATCGAGTCGTCCAGCCAGCCCGCGAGCAGCGCGTCGCGGCACGCAGCTCGGCGCACCTTGCCGCTTGACGTCTTCGGCACGGTGCCGGGGCGCACCAACACGATGTCGGTGGCCTGCACGCCGTGCTCGAGGCCGAGGGCGTGCTGGGCGGCGCTCAGCAGATCCATGGCCTGCTCCGCTCCCGCCCTGCCGGACAGTTCCTGAACGATGACGAGCCGGTCGAGTTCCGGTCCGGTCCCGAAAGCCGCGCCGCCGCTGGGACGGAACGTGGAGTGGGAGGCGGCCACGGTGTCCTCGAGGTCGTGCGCGTGATGGTTGCGGCCGTCGATGACGATGACGTCCTTGCGCCGCCCGACGACGAAGAGCTCACCATCGCGCAAGAAGCCCAGGTCACCGGTGCGGAGCCAGGTGCGTTTGCCCGCGCCTGTCACGCCTTCCGGCGCTGCCAGCCGAGCGGCGAACGTCTCGCCCGAGTCGTCCGCCTGCCCCCAGTACCCGGCGGCGACGCTCGGTCCGTGGAACCAGATCTCGCCGACGTCACCGTCCACCAGCGCCTGGCGGGTGATCGGGTCGGCGACGATCACGGCGTGCCCGGGCAGGGGCGACCCGCAGCTGGCGTACCTGCGCGGGCCGTCGTTCCCGGGGCCCTGTGCCACGTCGTGGCCGATCTGCGCGGGGTCGACCTCGACGGTGACCGGGCCGGCCGACTGCGGGCGGGCCGTGACGCAGAGGGTGGCCTCCGCCAGCCCGTAGCAGGGGAGCAGCACCTCCCGGCGGAGGCCGGCTGGCTCGAACGCCGTGAGGAACCGCTCCAGGGTCGCCGGGCGGACCGGCTCGGCGCCGGTGAACAGGACCCTCAGGCTGCTCAGGTCGAGGCGCTCCCGGTCCGCCGGCGTGGAGCGTTCGACGCAGAGGTCCAAGGCGAAGTCCGGCCCCCCGGAGGTGACGGCGCCCTCCTGGGAGATCGCCTGGAGCCATCGCAGCGGCCGTTTGAGGAACGCCGTCGGGTCCAGCACCGCAGCACGGGTGCCGTTGTATAGCGGTGCAAGGAGCCCGCCGATCAACCCCATGTCGTGGTACGGCGGCAGCCAGGTGACATGGCAGGGGCCGCCCGGCGAGTGGAACCGCTCCATCAGCCCGGGGAGGTGGGCCAGGAGGTTGGCGTGGGTGACCATCACTCCTTTGGGGTCGGCGGTGGACCCCGAGGTGTACTGCAGGAACGCGATGTCGTGCCCGACGACCGGCGGCCGGGTCCACCCGTCCGCGCCCTGAGTTGCGGCGTCGACGGACAACCATGCGAGCTCGCCGAGAGTGGGCGCCTGCCCGGAGAGCCCGGTGTGAAGGCTCGCGTTCGCCTGGTCGGTCAGGACCACCGACGGGCGTGCGTCGGCGACGACGGATGCGAGGCGCTGTCCGCCCCGGCGCAGCTGAGCGGGGGTGGGCGGGTAGAGCGGTACCGCGATCGCCCCCGCGAACAGGGCCGCCAGGAACGCGGCGATGTAACCGGCGCCCGGCGCGCACACGATCAGGACCCGGTCGCCGACGCCGCAGCGCTCCCCGAGCCGGGCCGCCAGCGCCCGGACCCGGCGGTCAAGGTCACCGTAGGTCAGGTCGGTCGCGACCAGGGATTCACCGGTTGCCGTCGCAGGCCCCGGGGTCAGGAACCGATATGCGCAGTCGTCGGGGGTCTTCGCGAACCTCTCCGCGAACGCGTCGATAAGCGTGCGAGTGGGGTCGACGTCAGGAGCCACTGGGGTAGAACCTCGCGGGTCAGAGGGGTTGACGGTCGGAACATCGAGCTCACGGAACGGCGTCCGCGAGCCCACGCAGTCGGCGGCGATAGGACGCCAGACCCCAGCGCACGGCCAGCGGGCGGGCAGCGGCCGGCAGCATCTCCAGCACCGCGACCTGATCCGCGTGCGGCGACTCGTGCAGCAGCGCACCGAGGAGCACGGGGGCCTCCCGCCGCGGCATGGCCCGGCGGCCGTGGCGAATCACGCGCCGCCAATCGGCGGTCGTCAGGTTCCGCCGCACCATGGGGAGCAGGTGCTCTTCCTCGAATCGCAGGTGCTCAGCTAGTTCCCGGGCGAGCTCGGCGGCGGCCCGGGCGCTTTCGCCCGTCCGGGCCCCGCCGGGGCTGCGGCTCCACCGGCGCAGCAGGTCGGCGTTCCGGTCGGTCAGCTCGCCGATCCGGGCGTGCTGCGAGCACGTCAGATCCAGCAGCAGTTCGGCGGGCACCGGCGCACGCTCTCGCAGCATTGGCCACAAGGCCCGTTCCTCGACACTGAAGTGGATGCCGAGCGCTCTGTCGACCAATCCGTGGAACCGGGTGACTCGCTCGGCGAGCCGCACGCCGCCGTGCGGAACCGCCTGGATCCGTCCGGGCAACTGAGTGTGCTCGCGCAGCAAGGCCCGATGGACCGCGACGATGGCCTGCGGATTCGCGGGCGCCGCGGCGTCGGGCGCACTCACTGCGCCGCCACCTCGCTCGCGAGCGCCTGCTCGGCTGCCGGTGGTTGCCCGGCCGGCGGCGCGGTCGCGGCGGGCTGTCCGGTGGCAGCCACCGGTCGACCGCCGCCCGACAGCCGAAACCGCAGCCGGGTGGCCGCTGTGGCCACGACGTCGTAGCCGACCCCAGCCAAGATCATTCCTGCCGCCGTGATGCGGGCGATGGAGAACAGCACGGGAGTGTTCTCCGTGCCGCGGATCCGCACGAACGCAGGCTCAGAGATCTTGGCTGGCGTGAGGACCGCCACCGGCCCGCGGGCGAAGGGAAGCCGCCACAGCGCGGGCTGGGGACAGTCGAACCGCAGGACTGTGCTCACCGGCGCGGGAGCGACACCGGCTTCCAGTCGCCAGCGTGCCCGGCGCTCGACCCCGCGGCGCAGGCGCTCGATGAGGGCCGTGGTGCGGGCGGGCCTCAACCAGGGCAACGCCCCCACCGAAAGGTAGAGCCTTCGCGTGAGCAGGTCGTACAGCCTGCGCTCTCGCCCCGTCGTCGCAGACGCCTGGTTCCCGCCCGGCCGGGTGAGCCACCGAGCCATTCGATACCGGCCCAGCAGGCCACCGGACAGGACGAACTGGTCGAGCATGTGATCGAGCAGGAAGAACCGGCTGTCGGCGATGGCGGGGCCGTACTTGCGCCGGACCGTCCCCCGCATCAACTGCCAGTCCGCCAGTGTGGCGGAGTTGACCCGCGCGATGTACCGCCGGTCGAGCCGGCCGTCGTGCAGGTCCGCGCGGACGATGTTCTGGATGTGCCACGACGTCGACAGCGACAGCGACATGCCCTGGCTGTAGAAGGCGTCGATGATCCCTGCGGCGTCCCCGGCAAGCCCGTACCGGCGAGGGGAGACGTAGGTGTCGCTCAGGTACTGGAGGTTGCGGTAGGCGCTGAACTCCAGCAGGTTGTCCTCGGTGAGGAAATCCAGGAGCGGATAGCGGCGCAGGACCTGCCAGAAGACCTCGCGCCCGTTGGCCCCTGGGACCGGCGACCGGTCGCGATTGAAGCTGACGCCCACGCTGATCCGGTTCCCGGCGAGGCGGATCAGCCAGATCCAGTAGCCGTCGCCCCACAGGTGCACGGTCGTCAAGTCGCGCTGAGCCGTAGTGCCATCCGGGAACGTGTAGCGCCAAGGGTCCCCGAAGCACCCGTCCGTGCATCCGGCGAACTGCCCCCACACCGAGGAGGTCCGGAAGTCCGGGCTGAGTGGCAGATCGTGACCCAGCCGACGGGTGAGGAACCGGGAGCGCCCGGAGCAGTCGATCAACCAGCGCGCCCGCACCACACCCTTGCGGTCCCCCTTGCGGGAGGCCCAGTGCAGCTCGTGATCCTCCTCACCCGCCCCCAGGGTCACCTCCCGAGCAATTCCAGCGAGAAACGTGATGTTCGGGGCCGCCGCCACCTTCTCGCGCAGTACTGCCTCGATGTCAGGACGCACGATCTGGGCGTCGCCCACCATGGACTTGACCAGGCGCTCGTCGCCGATCCGGTCCCGCCAGCGCTGAGGGAATCGAGCGTGGAAGCCCCACTCGGTGACCCCGGCGTCGAACGCGCGCTTGCCCTCCAGCCCGTGGATCATCCAGAACCCTTGCTTCTCGAAGGACTGATGATCGAGAAAGTCCGACAGCCCGAGGTCACGCAGGAACGGAACGGGGAACAGCAGCAGTGACTCGCCGACCTTGAAACTGTGTCGCTGCCGCTCCCCGAGCTCGTCCAGAAGGATCACCGAGCAGCCCATCCTTGCGTACTGGAGCGCGTTGCACAGCCCCACGATGCCCGCGCCGATAATGCACACCTGCGCGCGAGCACGATTCTCGGTTGGTGTCGAGTGGTCGGACACCTTGCCGGCCGTCGGGAACCGCGAGTCGCTTGTGACGGCCTGCTCGCCATCACCGATCCTGCGGGTATCCATTGCGTGGAATCCCTCCGATCCCGTCTGTCACAACCCCGCCGCAGACTCGATCGCAGCCGGGCCGGAAGACTTGTGTTAGGCCGGGGAGACTTGTGTTGGACAGCGTGATGTCACGTGTTGACCGAGACCGGTTACGTGATCACACAACTAAGGACAGGCCAGAGATGGGCCAGGTCGATACACGAGAGACATCGCCGCGAGCGTTGTCAGGGGCATTCGGCAGGGGCCTCATCGTCGCCAAGAAGGAAAAGTATCTTCTGTATGGAACAAGCCAACCCACGCCGCCCGCAAGCCCCCTGGCGTCGACTGTCTGACATGCGACATGGGCCACTGTCTGACATGCGACATGGGGAATAGCCACTGCCCGCGGGGCGCGACGCCGATGCGCTGGACCACAAGGGACATGTCGATCAATAGCTCCACCAGTTGATCTTCTGTGTGGTCTAGTACGGGGCTGTGCACAGAGTGAGAGCGTGCAGACGGCCAAGTTCCAGGATCTGCTCCCGCATCCAGATGAGCGGGCTCAGCGATGGACGCCGCCGACTCGCCCGCCGCGTGGCGCGGCGCCGGGCGGCTCGCGCTGGGCGCCGGGCCGCGTGCCCGCACGCC
>NZ_CDWTMG010000062.1:0-20966 GCF_977945845.1 Frankia sp. CcMO1 | reverse complement strand
GCATCGACGAGGCCGTCGCCGCCCGGGAGCAGGCCTCAACGCGGCTGGAGGAGGCCCGGCGCGCCGCCGAACGCGACGCGCACACCCTCACCGAGCTACGCGCCGAACGCGACGCCCTGCGCGAGGACATCCGCCGCGAACGCGCCGAGGCCGCCCGCGGCCGCGCCGCCGCCGACACCGAGATCACCCGGATCCGCGCCGAGGCGGCGGCGCAGCTCGACCAGGTCCGCGCGGCCGCGGCCGCCGAGGCTGAGCGGGTGCGTGCCGAGGCGGCGGCCGAACTCGACCGCGTCCGCTCCGAGGGCGAGGCCCGCCTGGCCGGCGAACGTCAGGCCGCCGCCGAACGTCTCACTGTGATCGGCGAGGCCCGCGCCGAGGCCCGGGCCCGCGCCGAACGCGCCGAACGCCAGGCCGACGAACTGACCGCGGAGCTTCGCGCCGTGCGCGCCAGCCCCACCCGCCCCGGCCCCACCTGATCAGGCCCCATCCGGTCAGGCCCCATCTGATCAGGATCGCTCTCGTCCGGCGGGCAACACGGACCGGTGCATGAGCACGGATGCGACGTGGGTCAGGGCACGGCGCAACGCGCGACGCGGAACCCCACGTCGTCGAGGTGGAAGGCCGGGTGGCCGCGGCGGCGTACGGAGGCCCGGCAGCTCCAGTGCTCGTCGAACCACCCACCGCCCCGCAGCACCCGATAGGTGCCGTAGACCTCGGTGTCGTACAGGTCCCAGCACCAGTCCCACACGTTGCCCAGCATGTCGTACAGGCCCCAGGAGTTGGGCTGTTTACCGCCCACGTCGTGGATTCGCCCGTGGGAGTTGCCGCGGTACCAGGCAATGTCGTCGAGCGGCCCGTACCGCGGGCCGCTCGTGCCGGCCCGGGCGGCGTACTCCCACTCAGCCTCGGTCGGCAGCCGGTACCCCTCGGCGCGGGTGTCCCACTCGACACCCTCCCCGTCGGCACCCTCGCCGTCGGCACCGTCGCGGTGGGACAGGGCGTTGCAGAGCCGGACCGCGTCCCACCAGGAAACCCCCTCGACGGGCAACCGGTCCCCGTGGGCCGAGCCCGGCCGCTGGCCGACAACCGCCGCGTACTGCTCCTGGGTAACCGGAAACGCCGCGAGACAGTACGGCGCGAGCTCGACCGACCAGCTGCGCTGCGTTCGCCGGTCGCACAGCGTCACCCGCCCCGGAGGGATGGAGATCAACGTGTTTCCCACGCCCGCGTCCATGGCCGGCGATCTTACCGAAGCTCGTCCGCACGGAGAGTCCCGGTAGGCGCGCGGGCTGTCCGTCTAGAGTGTTGCTCTATGGGAGGTGCCGGGATTATGGGAGGCGTCGGGGTAGCGCCCAGTCGGGCCCGGCTGGTGGACGCGGCCGTGGCCTGCGTGCTGGAGCAGGGCTGGGAGGCCACGTCCATGCAGGCGGTTCGGCGCCGGGCCGGTGTCAGTAACGGCAGCCTGTTTCACTACTTCCCCACCCGGGGGGACCTGGCCGCGGCCGTGGTGGGTGCGGGTCTTGCCGATCATCAGAGCGCGCTGTGGGGTGAGCTGCACACCTCGACCGGGCCCCGCGACGGCGTGACCCGCCTGGTCACCCGCCATCTGCGGTGGGTGGAAGAGCATCCGCCGCTGGCCCGACTGCTGCTGACCGCGCCGGTCGATGTCCTGCGCGGCACGATCGATGAGCGCACCGCCGCGGACAACCGCGGCTTCTTCGCCGCGGTGGCCGACTGGCTGCGTGGCCACGGCTGGTCCGACCGGCCCGACCTGGCGGTCGTCGTCGCGCTGTGGATCGGCCCCGCCCAGGAATACAGCCGCCACTGGCTCGCCCGCCCCGCGGGCTCCCCGACGCTCGTCGCCGACGACCTGGCCGACGCAGCCTGGCGGACGCTCGGTCCCCTGCTCACCCCGCAGAAGGAGTCATGACCCGTTGCTTGCAGTGCTACCGCCGTGCGCTCGACACGTTCACCACCATCGTCACTCGCGTGCCCGCCGACCGGTGGGACGCCCCGTCCCCCTGCCCGGTGTGGACCGGGCGGCAGCTGACCGGCCACGTCATCGACCCTGATCAGATCCGGTCGTACGGGAAGCGTGCGAATACCCGCACCGGGCATCTTCGGTCGGTGGCGCGGTATCTGGGCTGGCGGGCGCCGACGGCCTTGGAGTTGAAGGAGTTGGACGAGTTCCTGCTGGCGCAGGCGTTGGAGCATGACTCACCGGTTCTGCTGTTCCGGTTGGCGTGCGAGTACCTGATCTCGGCGCGGGTGATCCGGCCGGGTCCGGTGATGGTGGTCGAGCGGGTCGCGCACGCGCGGGAGGAGGCCCGGCGGGAGACGTTCGACCGGCTGGCGGACGAGTTCACCGACCAGCGGTGCGCCGGCCTGGACGGCCTGCTGGTGGACGATCCGATGATCGGTATGACGCGGTTACGGTGGCTGGCCACCGGACCGGTCGAGGCCTCGCCGGCGGCGGTGAAGGCTGAGGTAACGAAGCTGGAGTTCCTACGCGGTCTGGGCGCGCACACCCTGGACCTGTCCGTGCTGCCGGCCGAGCGGCGTAGGTTCCTCGCGACGGTGGGCCAGCGGTTGACCGCGCAGGCGTTGCAGCGCCGCGAGCCGCAACGCCGCTATCCGATCTTGCTCACGATGCTGGCGCAGTCGGCGACCGACGTGCTGGACGAGGTCGTGCAGCTGTTCGACCAGGCTGTCTCGGCGCGGGAAAGCAAGGCCGCGCACAGGATGCGCGACAAGCTGGCCGAGCGCGGCAAGGCCGGTGAGGACCGCCAGGCCCTGCTGGACGCGATCCTCGCCATCGCCGCCGATCCAGCAGTGCCGGACGAGGACGTCGGTGGGTTGATCCGGGGGGAGAAGGTCGGGTGGGAGCGGCTGCGGTCCGCGCAGGCCACCGCGTTGCCGCCGCTGCCACGTGATCATGGGCATCTGGCCGCGTTGGACGGTTCGTACGGGTACCTGCGGCAGTTCACCCCGCAGGTCCTGGAGGCGGTGACATTCGCCGGCGGCACCGCCGCGACCGACCTACTCAAGGCGGTGGCGATCCTGCGGGAACTGAACGCCACAGGCGCACGGAAGGTCCCCGACACCGCGCCGGCCAGCTTCGTCCCGGCCCGTCGGCGTGGCTACCTGGACACCGCGGCGAAGCCAGGCAACGTCGCCGCCTACCGGCACTACTGGGAACTGTGCACGCTCCTGGCGCTGCGGGATGGTCTGCGCACGGGCGATGTGTTCGTGCCCGGCTCGCGCCGCTACTCCGACCCGGCCGCCTATCTGCTCACTCCGAGCAAGTGGGCCGAGCAGCGGGTCGAGTTCTGCCGGCTGGTCGGCAAACCCGCCGATGCAGACGCGGCGCTGGCCCAGGTGCAAGACGAGCTGCGCACCGCCCTCGGCGAGGGCGATGGCCCGGTGCGGCTGGATGGCGACGGGGACCTGGTGATCTCCCCGCTGTCGGCGGAGGATGTCCCGTCCGACCCGCGCACAGCGAGAACATCAACTTCTTCGGCGCGATCGAGGTGGACATCGAGGGCGAGCTCGCACAGCTCGGGCCGACCGGTTACCGGCCACTGCGCGTCCGCGACACGCTGTTCTGACCACGGCAGGTCGTCGTGCACGGCTTTTAAGCCCGGATGCCCTCGCCACCGCTGGCCTGGCCCCGTCCGATTCACCCCGACGGCCCGCGTCAGGCAGGCTGGGTGATGAAGGCGGTGATGGCGTCCAGGCCGGGGTGGTAGCCGTCGCTGGTGTCGATGGTGAGCCGTGGGAGGTCCAGGCGGATGTCGACGAAGGCGCCGAGGGAGTGGCGGCCGGCGGCGATGTCGCTGAGGAGTTCGGCATCGCCGTGGGCGGCGCGGTGGGGGTCGAGCCCGGCGCGGGTGGTGATCCGCTGGTACGCGGTGGCCGGGTCGACGGTGCAGCGGATGATCCGCACGTCGGCGTGGGCGGTGAGCGGTTCCAGGTGGGGACTCCATAGCCGGTCCTGGAACGCGGCTTCGGCCACGACCGTGGCGCCCGCCTTCGCCAGGGTCTCCAGGACACCGAAGAAGGCGTGAAGAGCGGGGAGGTTGAGCGGGTCGTCGCCGCCGGCCTGGTAGCCGGGGCTGGCCAGGACCATTCCCTGTTTGATCTCGTCGCGGATCACCGCCGGGCAGCCGACGGCCGTGGCGACCGCGTGGGCGAGGGTGGTCTTGCCGGTTCCTGGCGGGTCGCTGACGACGGCCAGCACCGGCCTCCCCGTGGTCATGCCTCATCCTTCCACGCGCGGAGGTTCGCCCGCGGTCTCGCGAGGCGGTAGGCGATGAAGCCGGGCTCGTGGGACAGGCGGGCGAAGGCATCGGGGTGGGTGCGCGCCATCTCCGGCTGGGGCTGGTGCTCGAGGAGAGCGTCGAGAACGAAGCCGGCGGCGGTGAACTCGGCGATCCAGTCCTGCAGGGGCTGCCGCTAGTAGCGGTGGGTGAACCCGCACGACCACTGCTCCTGCTCGTGGCGGGCCTCGAAGTAGCCGCCGCCGCTGGCCCGCCAGTCGGCGGTGGGATGGCTGGTGGAGATGACGAGGGCTCCGCCGGGGCGCAGGATCCGGAACAGTTCGCGGAGCGCGCCGGCGCGGTCGGGCAGGTAGTGGATGACCAGGGCGAGCAGTGCCAGGTCGACGCTTTCGTCAGGCAGCCAGTCCAGTGGCTGGTTCAGGTCGTGCTGGCGCAGTTCCGGGGTGGGGCCGAGCCGCTCGCGGGCGATGTTGATCATGTCGGTGCTGGCGTCGCAGCCGATGAAGTGGGCGCCGCCGCGCAGGAGTTCGGCGGCGTACAGACCGGGCCCGCAGCCGGCATCGAGGACGGTGAGTCCCGCGACGTCGCCGAGCAGGCCGAGCACGGCGGGCCGGTCGTAGTGGGCGTTGTAGGCGCTGACCGCGGCCTCGTCGGCGAAGAGGTGGGCATACCCGTCGTAGAGCGCCCGGCCGGCGAGGGCTTCCGTCATCCCCGTCCTCCCTGGTGAGCGGCTTCCAGATCGACGGTCCGGCCGGACGGCGGCGAGGGGAACATGGTGTCCAGCAGCGCCGGGTCGGCAGGCTCCGCCGCGACGAAGGCCGGGTAGAGGGTCCGGACGGCGTGCTCGAAGGCGTGCGGCGGCACGGGCCGGTCGTACTCGATGGCGGCGTCCAGGCGCTCGTCGAACTCGGCGATCCAGCGCCGGTAGCCGACCACGAGGGGATCGTCGGCGGGCCAGGCGGCGTAGATGCGACGGTGGGCGAGGGTGAAGGGGGTCGGGCTGCGCCGGTAGGCGGCGGCGACGGTCCCGGCCGCGCCGGGAACCTGGTGGTAGACGCTGCTACAGGCGCCGGTGTAGGCGAACCGGTAGCCCTCGGCGTACAGGGTCAGCCACATCGCCCAGTCCTCGCAGTGCTGGAGGGTCTCGTCGAACCGGGCCGAGGTTCCAGTGTAGTTGCGGACGGTGACCGCTCCGGTGTGGATGAAGTTGGCGACCAGCAGGAAACCGGGATCGAAGGGGTAGCCCTTGCGCAGGACGGCGGCGCCGTCGGCCGGCCGCGGTATGGCGTCGACCCAGCGGTCGCTGACCAGCGCCGCGCCGTAGGCCACCTCGACGCGGGGATCAGCCAGGGTGGCGGCGGCGGCGGCCAGGTGGTCGGGCAGGAAGACGTCATCGTCATCCAGGAAGGCGAGCAGGTCTCCGGAGGCGGTGGCGGCGCCCAGGTTGCGGGCGTGCGAGACGCCCCGCCGCTCTGGCAGCTCCAACAGGGTGATCGCGAGCCGCCCGCCCCAGGCGTCGATGACCTGCTCGGGTGGGGTGCCGCCGTCGGCGACGACGATGACCTCGAAGTCGCGCAGGCTCTGGCGGTCCAGGCTGCGCAGGGCCCGGTCCAGGTGCGCGGGCCGGTCGGCGATGGGGATGACGACACTGATCACTGGCTGCTCCCGGCGTAGGGCTGGCAGCGGACTCGGGTGGTGGCCAGCTGCCAGGCCCGGCCGCCGGGCGCGGTCAGGCGCGCGGCGGTTCGGGCCGGGACGGCGGCCAGTCGGTAGATGTCACAGCGGGAGTTCCCGCCGCCCGCCTGCTTCGTGCGGATGTGGAGTTCCCGCAGGGCGCGGCCGTCGCGGCTGATCTCGATGCCGCGGCCGTGCTGGGCGTCGGTGACGAGCAGGGTTCCGCCCAGGAGTTGCTGGCAGCCTCCGGCGAATTCGGTGAACAGCGCGTCTGGTGGATCGGCGTCGTAGGTGAACACGATCTCGCCAGTGGCGGGGTCGATCTCCAGGACGCGGGAGCGGCGCACGGCGCGCCCGTTGTCGAACACCAGCACGCTGCCGCCGGGCAGGGCGGAGGGCTGGTGCGGCCCGGACAGCTGGCCGGGTCCCCACCACCAGCGCACCGCACCGGCGCGCGGGCTGACGACGGCGATCAGGTCGAGCTCGCGCACCGCGACCAGGGTGTCGCCGTCGTCCCACAGGCCGGCCGGATGGGCGGGCACGGTCTCCAGGGTGTTGGCGTGCAGCACGTCGCACGGCGAGCCGGGCAGGTCCCGCAGCACACGGGAGACCTCTCGCCCGCGTCGCCCCGCGAGTCGGTGCAGGTCAGCGCATCCGGACGTCGCCGTGGCGCGGCGGGCGAGCTCGTCGTGGACTAGGCCGCGCAGGTGGTCGACGGTGGCGAGCAGGTCGTACAGCGAGTGCTGCTCGGCTGGCCGCCCGCCGGCGTCGAGGACGGTGATCTGGTTGTCCAGCAGCAGGTACGGGCCGCCGGGCGCCGGGATGAGGCGGGGCTGCTCGGTCAGGACGTGCACCCGCCCGTCCGCGGCGACGTCCAGGTCGTGGTGGGCGGGCACCGGGGTGCTCCAGGCCACGCTGGAGTCGGGGCGGAGTTTCAGCACCGCGTGCAGCAGCACGATCGCGTACAGGCTTCCGTCGGGGCCGAGCTCGACGTGGTTCCAGCCGCGCAGGTACGACGGCGGGTCGTCGCCGGGGTCGGGCTGCCCGGCGGCGTTGCTCCAGGCGTGTACGAGCCGGCCGTCTTGGTCGGTCAGGCACGCCACCGGGTCCTGGTACGACGCCGACCGGCGAGAACAGCAGCAGGACGTCGTCCGGCCTGCCGCGGTCTGGGTTCTCGCCGGTCACCGCATCTCCTGGCGCACGGCGTCGGCGAGGCGGCAGGCGACCTGCTCGGCGACGCGCTCGCCGAGCGTGGGGCTGGAGCCCGTCGCGGTGTAGACGACGCCGCCGACGGTGGCGGCGTCCGCCGGGAGCGGGAAAAGGTGATAGGTGAACCGGCGGGGCGGGTCGCCCACCGGCCCGGCGGGTGCGGGGCGGGTGGTGTGCGGGGCGATGTGCATGACCAGGCTGGACTCGACCATGCTCGCGTGGTGGTCGACGTCGCGGGGAATGCCGGTCTCGGCGGCCAGGGCGTCGCGGAAGTCCTCGCCGACCACGTCCCACCAGTTCACGATCATCACCCGGGTGCCGGGGATGGCGTCGGCGATGATCCGCGCGGCCTCGCAGAGGAAGCTGATGTTGTCGATCGCGGAGTTGACGACGACGAGGCGGCGCAGGCCGTGGCGCGCGAGCCCGGTGAGCACCTCGGTGATCAGGCGGGTGAAGAGGTCGCCGCTGAGGTTGAGGACGCCTGGGAAGTCGCCGCCGAGGCGCTGGGGCGGTGTCGCGACCCCGTAGCCGAGGGTCGGGGCGATGAGGGCGCCGGGAAGGTCGCGGGCGAGCCGGCCGGCGAAGTAGTCGCTGATCATCGTGTCGGCGGCCAGCGGCAGGTGCGGGCCGTGGGGCTCGACCGCGCCCACGAGCACGATCACCACGCTGGCGGCTTCACCGGTGTCGGGAGCCGGATCGCGGGTCGCGTCGTCGAAGGCGGGCCAGGTCATCTCGCCGAGCAGCAATTGAGGAAGTCCTCCTTGTTGCAGCAGCCGCCGTCTGCGGCACACGGCGCCCAGGTCGCCCCGTGGTTCTCCAGGCAGAACCCCGCGTCCTGGACGCGGCCGACCGGGTGCAGGTCCTCGGCGGAGTAGCGCGAACAGCGGTAGGCCACCCCGTGGATGTCGATGAACAGGTAGTCGTGCCCTGCCCGGCACTCCAGACCCCGCGGGCCGGCGAGCGCGGTGAGCGCAGGCCTGGTCAGCGCCGGGTCGCCGCCCGCCTCCTCGATGACCTGAACGGCGCGTTCGTGGTCGTGGCGGTGAGCGCAGGCCTGGTCAGCGCCGGGTCGCCGCCCGCCTCCTCGATGACCTGAACGGCGCGTTCGTGGTCGTGGCCGACGGCGCACAGCAGCGGCACCGCGCCGGTGGGGCTGGCGGTCGGGGTGTCCGGGTCGTAGCCAAGGTCGAGATTGAACCGGAGCCCGGCCGCCCGTGCCGCGTCGCGTGCCCGCCGGGCCTGCGCAGCCTCGCCGGGGTCGAACAGCAGCGCGTTTACGACGACGAAGCAGCCGGGCGAGCGCGGCGGCGTCGATAAACTTCTCCAGGCTGATCTGGCCGGGGTGCCAGGTCAGCCACAGCGACACCTTGGCCATCTCGGCGGCCTCGGCCAGCAGGGGCAGGCGACGCTCGAGCAGCGAGGCGTTCGACAGCAGCTCCACGTAGCGGACGTTGTCCTGGCGGGTGAGCCAACCGGCCTGTTGGAGGAAGAACGAGGACGTGAACGGTTCGCCGAGGCTGCCCAGGCGGACCTCGACCGGATGCGGTCGGTTCCCGATCCAGCCGACCACGGCCGCCAGCACGTCCCGGTCGGCCGGGTTGGTCCAGTCGTAGCGGCGGCTCTTGGACCAGTCCCCGGTCGACACGCAGTACGGGCAGCCGAAGTTGCACAGCCGCTGCCCGGCCACGTACCAGATCCTCATCGCGTCGGTCATGGCGGTCCTCCTCCCAGTTGGGTCAGCCGAAGGCGGCGATCGGGCGGAACTCACGGGCGCCGTAGTCGAGCCGCTGGTTGTGGCAGCGCCGGCACGGCAGGCCCGCCGGCGCGTCGTCGACGCCGAACACCTGGCGGCGCAGGGCGACCGCGGCGTCGCTGGTCATGATCTCGTGGAGGCTGCCGGCGGTGATGTTGCCGAACCGTTCCCGTTGGTAGTAGTCGTTGCAGCACAGGAACAGGTCGCCGGCAACGCTGATGTTGGCATGGTGGACCGGCCAGCCGCAGCCCGTCAGCCGCCCCCGGATGTCGACGTTCTGGAAGTAGCCGCCGCCCACGGCACCGGCCCGGTCGCAGGTGGCACTCGCGAACACCTCCACGCCGGCGGGCTCGTACCGGGCGCGCACACCGGCCAGGTTGCGGTCGAGGCTCGCCCCGACGCCGTTGACGACGATCTGGACCGGCAGCCCGGCCTCGATCGCGGTGTCCAGGTTGGCCGTGGTCCGCAGGAAGCTCCGTGAGCCGGTGAGGCGCGCGAACTCGGCCTCGTCGGTGGAGGGCAGGTTCACGATCAGGTGCCGCAGCGCCCCGGGTCGGCGCAGGGCCTCGATCCGGTCGGGGGTGAGCGCGGAGGCGTTCGTGTAGAGCGCCAGCTGCAGGCCGTACCGGGACAGCACGCCGAGCCGGTCGGTGAACAGCCGGTCCAGCAGGGGCTCGTTGAAGAACTGGAACGTCACGTACCGCAGCGTCGGGACGGCCGCCAGCTTGGCCGCGACCTCCTCGAACAGCCCCAGCTGCATCGTCCGGCGCGGCTTGGGATCGGTGGCCACGGGGCAGAACCGGCAGCCCCAGTTGCAGTGCGCGGTCACCTCGATCTCGCCAGAGATCAGGTGATAGCCCCGGCACAGCTCGCCCGACTCCTGCAGCCAGCCCCGGGCCACCGCCGCGGCGACCAACTCGGCGCCGAACCGCTCCGCCAGCGCACCGGCCTCGACCGGGCCCGCGGCGCTGGCGCGCAGCAGGTCCAACATCGCCTGGTCGCTCTGCCACACGATCCGGAGGTCCAGACCGACGATCCCGAAGGCCACACCGGGCCCGGGCGGTTCCCCGGTGGGTGCGGTGGGCCCGTAGGTGTCGCTCCAGTAGCTGACCGGGGACGCCTCACCCGGCATCACCCGGGTCAGGTACGGCGAAGTCTGCAGGTGACGGTCACCACCACCCACGCCAGACCCCTCCCCGGCTCGGCGCGCCCGATCCAGGGCGCGGACGGCGGGCGCTTGTCACTGCGCACCACTCTGCACAGTGCAGGAACTCACATCGTGAGGACAGTATCTGAGTCCGGACCGAACGTGACAAGCCCCTGACGGGTTTTCGGCGCCGCGCGGTGGGGCGGAAGGGCGCGAGAAGGAGTCAGGGGCCGCAGCCTTCTGGAACGGCTGCGGCCCCTGACGGCTGAGGACGTCGGTCGCGCTACCTGCCGTGCCGCACTGGCTCCTCCGCCAAGCCGCCGAGCAGGTCGTCGAACTCGCCGTCGGTCACACCGGCCACGAAGGCACCCCACTCGGACTCGGTGAAGTAGAGGACCGTGCCGCCCAGACCAGCGGCGCCCCGCACCATGATCGCCTGCCGCCCCGGCTCGAAGACCTTGTCGTCCCGGCGGAAGTCCGCCGGGACCTGCTCGGCCGGAATGTGCCCGGTGATGATACCGCCGTCCCCAACGCTGCCCCAGATCTGCGCGCCGGCCTGCCTCCTGGTCTCGTCGACGAAGGCCGCCCAGACGTCCGGGGTGAACCACAGGTCGGGGCCCGACGGGAACTTGGAGTCGCGGACGCCTATCCGGCGGGCCGCGCCAGATCCGGCCGCGGCCACCTGAACGCAGTTGGCAGTCGGCTCGCTGCGAGTGGACTTGCGCCAAGCGGTGACGAGGGGGGCGATGGCGGGCGTGCTCACGGCACTGTTTATGGTGATCGCTTCCTAACGGTCAGGCAGCTTCGTCGCGGCCTGGCTGATGAACTCGACGCTGCCGGCGGGAGACAGCGCCACCTCGGCCAGCAGGTCGTACCGCTCGGCGTAGCGGGCGACCTGCGCCGAGTCGGTCACGATGACGTCGGTGGTGATGGACTCGATCGCCGCCACCACCGGGTCGCCCGGGTCGGGGTAGGTGTAGAGCGACAGCGATCCCGGCAGCGTCTGGTAGTCGCGCACCACCGCCTCGATCGGCAGCACCCGCACCGTGACGTTCTCCTCGCCGGCCCGGGCCGCCAGGTGCGCGAGCTGCTCGCGCATCACCGGCGGCGGCGCGGAGGGCCGCCGGACCGCGGCCTCGTCGATCAGCAGCTCGTAGCTCGGAGCGCCCGGGCGCCGCAGCATCCGCTGCCGACCAGCCCTGCCCTCCAGCACGCCCTCGACGGTGGCCTCACCCGCGGGCATGACGCCCGGGAGCAGCAGCCGGGCGCGGGCGTACTCGGCCGTCTGCAGCAGGCCAGGAACCGAACTCGGCTGGTACTCGCGGATGCCCACCGCCCCGGCTTCGAGGTCCGCGTACAGCACCTGCCGCTCGCCCATCACCCGGGCACCGGACTCCCACCAGCCCCTGGTCGCCGCATCCTGGGCGATCCTCAGCAGGCTCGTCCACTCCGCTCCCTCGACACCGAGCGCCTCCAGCAGCTTCATCACGTCGTTGATGTCCGGGGAAACCCGGCCGTTCTCCAACCGCGAGATCTTCGACCGGTCGACCCCGATGCTCCTCGCCAGCTCCAGGTGGTTCAGCCCGGCGGCCTCGCGGAGTCGTCTCAGCTCCTGCGCGAGCCGGTAGCGGCGGACGTACGGGCTGATCATGAACAATCCCAACGCGCGGACTCGTGAACTGTGCGGGGATCCGCACTTGTCGATCAGGCTATCAGTGCTGAAATTCGCGAAGATGCAGGCATCGGCACACCCGTCACCCGCGTCGGCGAGGCGCCGGACCGCTACCTGGCCCGATGGCCAGCTTCCGATCTTGTCGACAAACGGTCCCTTCCCGGCAAGATCAGAACGGCAGTTCGTCGCTGTAGCCACCCGCGAGCGCGGCCCAGGGGTCGATCACCGGAACTCCTCGGATGGGCCGATCGTCGATGTAGGTGTATGACCTCGGTGTCTGGGTTGTCACCAGACGCAGGGTCCGCTGCGCGAAGGAGTTCTCCTCCCAGCCGGGGAGATGACCCCCTCGTCCGCGCTGTGCGACCGCCGGATCCCCCCCCCGACGGCGTCACAGCGTGGGACTCGGGGTCACATGCCGCAGGCCGGTACGGGTTCTCTGGAGGAAGCAGTGAGGATCCCCTGTGTCTGGCACGAGCTGGGACTGGCCGAGGAGCAGGAGCGGTCGATCCGCGTGATCATCTGGGTGGTGGTGGTTCTCGTCATCCAGGACCCGCTTCTGCTCGGCTGGTAGATCCCAGCGGCAACACAGCACCGGCGCCCTTGTCGCCTCCGCGGAGGCGACAAGGGCGCTTTGCCGTCGTGGGGGCGACCCGCCGATTGATGATCTTTTTCCGGTCAGGATGATCTTTTTCCGGTCAGCTCGACTGGTCGAAGACCCGGATCCCCGGGATCGGACTCTCCGTGGCCTGATCCGCCAGGACCCCCAGCGACAGCGCGATCGAGGCCAACGCCAGCGCCACCGGTTTGTTGTCGTCGATGTCGTGCATCTCCCGGGCGCCAGCGGCCGCCCGCCTCGCCAGCTCCCCGGCCATCACCCCCCGCCGCGCGCTGCCGCTCTGCATCCTCTCCGATACCCACCACACGATCATCCCCGTGCCCGTCCCCTCCGTCCCCCGAACACAGCAGCCCATCACCACCGAGAGATGTGTGCCGAGAACGTTCGATTATCGACAAGATCGGATAGCGGGGCGCCCGGCGGACACCCGCCTAGTTGACAATCTTGTATAGACGGAAGCCGCCGTAGGCGACGGCGAAAAACAGGATCGCGAGTAGGTCACCGCGGGCGATCAGCTGGAACCCGTGGTCGTGGCAGCGACTGAGCAGACCCCGGCGCCGCCGGTAGCACAGCCGGCCGGTCGTACGGGTCGCCGCGCCACAGCGGGACAGCCACGAGGAACACGAACAGCATGATCATCGCGAGGCCTCTCCGGAGGTAGGCGAGACATCGACGGGGCCGCGGCGCGGCGCCGGGAGGCCGGGCAGGATCCGCTCGCCGGCCATCCACCGCGCCAGCAGCTCCCGGTCGACCAGCTGGATGCGGTGGCGCCGCCCGAAGTCCGCGGCCGCGTCGGTGAACCGGCCCGAGGTGACCAGCAGCGCGACATCGGCACGGTGGTCCGTCCACGCGCAGCCGTTGCACTCCCGCACCGCGGACGGCCCCACCGAACGGCCCGGGTAGTGCTTGCACTGCACCGCGATCCGGGCCCCGCGCGGGGTGTAGGCAAGCACGTCCACACCGCCGTCCCCACGGCCCCCGACCACCCGCACCCGCAGGCAGCCGTCCCGGGTCAGGAGATCCGCGACGTGATGCTCGAACCCCGTCGGGCTCAGGGTGTCGACGGCGGCGGCCGCGGCCGCGGCCCTCCGGCCGATCTCGCGGATGCGGCTGGCGCGCACCGCGAGCCAGAGCCCGACAGCCGCCAGCACCACGAGGACCCCGAGCGGCAGCGTCCACCAGTCCCACGCTTTCACGAGCCCCTGGACCATCACGACGAGAACCACGCCACCGAACGCCACCGCCGTCACCCGGGGAACCACCCGCTCCCCCACCGTCGGCCGCGACGATGGACGCCCCCGCGCCCGGCGAGCCTGAGACGGACGAGTACGGCGAGCACTCGGACGACGCCGCGCAGACGAAGAACCCCGACGAGCCACCCATCCACTATTCGCGCACAACACGCCACATGAGGGTGCTTCGGCGACGTAGCGAGGAGATCCCGTCACGCAAACGGCACAAGAACCGGCCTACGTCGCTCCCGGGAAGACGAAAACGCACGTTTTCAATCCTGCGCGCCAGGAAGGTGCCGGTAAGAAACGTGTCACCAGCCGCAAACGCGGATGATCTTGTGCTGGCTGGCCACGTGTGCGAGACCGAGCGGCGACCGGGGTCGGGCCACGTGTCGAGTTGCTGGCGCGGTTCCTGGTCAGCCGCGGCTTCGGTAGTCGGCCGAGGGCCCGTCCTACAATGGTGCGGTGACCGACACTGTGGGTGGCCGTGCGGCGTTTCAGGTCTTGGTCCTGCCCTACAGGCAAACCGGGCAGGGCACGGAGTACGCCTTGTTCCGGCGTGCTGATGCCGCCTATTGGCAGGGTGTCGCCGGTGGTGGCGAGGCGGGTGAGTCTCCGGCGCAGGCAGCCCGGCGGGAAACCGCCGAGGAGGCCGGTCTGGTCGGCGAACGCGAGTTCATCGCGCTCGACGCGCGGGCCACGATCCCCGTCGTCTACGTCACCGGGGAGTTCACCTGGGGGCCGGACATGCTGGTGATCCCGGAGTACGCGTTTGGTGTCCGCGCGGAGGACGCCGAGGTGACGTTGTCGGACGAGCACACCGAGTACGGCTGGTTCAGCCTCGACGACGCGGTGAAGGCCGTGCAGTGGGATTCCAACCGCACCGCCCTGTGGGAACTGGACCATCGGCTACGCCACGGCGTCGGTCACCGCGCCGCCTGAGCGACCAGGTCCGCGACCCGGCGGCCGAGCACTGTCGCGGTGTCCGTCCCCGACTCGTACCGGGCGGCTGCGACTGACTCCGCACACTCGCGTAGTCGTCGACGATGTCCCCGCGTGTGGTCCGCGGTGAGGCGTGCGTGTTCGTGTGGATCGTCGAGGAGACCGTCGGGTAGACGCGCGGCGGTCAGGGCCGTGGTGGCCTGCTGGGTGTCCAGCGTCCGCCAGGCCGCTGGACTGGTATCGCGGAACGCCATGTCGATGAACGCTGTGACCGGTCCGCCGGCGGACCGTGCCACCGTGAACGCCGCCGCGACCGTGGAGGCGGGCAGGTAGGTACGGTTCTCCTCGTCGGTGAGGGCGCCGGTATCACGGGTGAGGCCGCGTAGGGCGGGGAACAGGGCGATCGTGGGCGCGCGCAGCCCGATCGTGGTCGGTAGGGCGTGGACCTGGACCGGGCCGTCGGGGTTGAGGAACGCCAGCGAGTTCGCGACCAGTGTCACCGGACCGGCTACGCCGGTCAGCAGGTGTAGCAGGGCGGTTGTCTTGCCACTGCCTCGCCCGCCGAGCAGGCACATCGCTCCCGTCGGGGTCATCACGCTCGCCGCGTGTAACGGGATCCAGCCCGCAGCGATGATGAAACTGGCCCGTGACCTCGTTGCTTATCGCAAGACCGGCTCCTCCCGCTCCGGGGGAACCCGTCACACCCGGGAGTTCCGCTGCCCGGCGCGGGCCCGGTTCGCCGCCGCGATACACGACCACGCAGCTCGCGGGCTCGATGTAGTCCCCGCGGTGCTGCCCAACGACGCCGGTGATCTCGTCACCGAGCATGGCGCCCACCGCTACCTGCTGGCCCAGCGCGCCCTGGGGGCTCCTCTGGGACAGGACGTGCGGCGTTGCGCCCGGAGAACCTCTCGGCGCTGCGGGACTTGCCGGTCACGCTCGTGCACGGCGACGTGCACCCGGGCAACATCCTGACCGCCGACGGTCACATCAGCGGAATCCTCGACTTCGATCTCGCCCGGCTGGCCCCGCCCGCCTACGAACTCGCCCGCGCGCTGCTCTACTGCACACCCCCCGCCGGGCCGGTCGCGAGCTACGCGCCGCGGGTGACCGCGTTCCTCGCCGGCTACCTCGCGGTGTGCCCGTTGAGCCAGCACGAGCTCGCGACGATGGTCCCGCTCTTCGAGACAACACAGATCATCGACACCTTCGGCCTCGCCGTGTGCGACAGCGCGACGCCAGCTCTGCTGGCTTTCGGGCACGCACGTTTCGCGTTGCTGTACTGGCTCCACCGCAACGCCGCAGCCCTGACCCTCTTCGCCCTGCAGACGCGCCAGGACCGGTTGTCGCTAAGGAACACGCGGCTGCAGGCGCTGGTCTAACCAGCCTGCGGTGCAGCCGCGGCGATGTCGTGGCGGGCCCATTTCGGGGTGCGGAAGGGGTTGAGGTCGATGCGGGTTGGCTACGTCAGAGTCAGCAGCGTCGACCAGAACACGGTGAGGCAACTTGACGGGGTGGACGTTGAGCGGATGTTCACCGACAAAGCGTCCGGGGCAGCGCACCCGTGCGATGTGGCTGTGGTCTGTGGATCGTGGCGTCCTATCCTGTCCGGATGCAGGAATCCACGGCGGGTCACGAACGTCCGGTGCGCGGCTTCGAGCTGATCTGCGAGATCGAGCCGCCGACCCGGCCGGACCTGACCCATGCCCGCCACCAGATCGGCGTTCTGAGCCCCGTCACCGACGCGTTCCTGATCCCCGACAACCACATCGGACGCGCGACGGTGTCGAGCATCGCCGTCGCCCACGAGGTGCAGACGATGGGGGGACGCAGCATCGCCTGCGTGAACTCCCGCGACCGTAACCTGCTCGGCTTCCGCCGCGACCTGCTCACCGCCGCGGCCTACGGCGTCGAGGAATTCCTGTTCGTCCACGGCGACAAACCCACCGCCGGGAACCGAACCAGCGACCTGACCGTGCGCGCGATGATGGACGAGGCCCGCGCGGCCAGCGAGGATCCGGTCTTCGCGGACATGCCGGCGTTCCGGGTCGGCGCCGCGGCCGGCCTACGTCCGCTGCCCACATGGAAACGAGCGGCCGACTTCCTGTTCGTACAGGTCAGCTACTCGATGGACGCCCTGCTGCGCTGGCGCGACGCCCATCCGGTCGAACTGCCGATCTACGCCGGCGTCATGGTCCTCGCGAGCGCCGGGATGGCCCGCCGCCTCGCCGCGACCATCCCCGACATCGACATCCCCGACGACCTCGTCCAAGCAGTCGAACGGGACCAGGCGGCCGGGGTCGAAGCGGCCTGCGACCAGGTGCTACGGCTGCGCGACAGCGGCGCCTTCGCCGGTGTGCACCTCGTCCCGGTTAGCCGCTACCGCCAGGTCGCCACCCGACTTGAGGACCTTCTCTAACCGCCCGGGCCGTTTCTCGCAGGTCTTGGTACCCCTCACGCAGGGTCCAGCAGTCGATCAGCTGCTCCGGAGTGCACTCCCGCCGCATGGAAGTCCGACCTGGCCCGGGAGTTCGGCATCAGCCGCGAGAACGCCGGCCTGCCGGCCTCTACTGGGACGACCTCCCCGAGGACAAGATCGCGGCGATCCCGGTCCTGGCGGCGCTCCGGTCTCACACAGGCTGACCTGGTCAGCGAACATTCCCTCCGGATAGAAATCCGGTGGCCTGCCTGGCAGGTCCTCCCAGCTCAGCGGGCCTGCCGCCTGCGAAAACGTTCTTCCCAAGCGGTGGAATGACCTACGCACACCACCTGGCGATCATGACTTCTCGGAATCCGTCTCACGCGAGATAGCGAGGCGCTCGCCCGCCATCTGGCCTGCTGGTTCCTCGACGAGGTCCAGCCGGCGATTGCCGGGGCTCTGGTGCTCGTCCGAGTCTCTGAGACCCCGGGGACCTGGGCCGAGTACGTCGTCGGCGCTGCCGGGCGACTGCCGGAGCCCCGGCCGGTCTGCTCGTGGCGGAGCGGTTTGGCCCGACGTTTCAGGGCGAGGGCGTCACGGCTGGCCAGCGGGCGGTCTTCCTGCGGCTGTCCGGGTGCAATCTGACCTGCTCGTTCTGCGACGAGCCCCATACGTGGGACTGGCGCCGGTTCGACCGGTCGGAGCACAGCGAAGCGATCCGGGCGCGCGCGCTCGTGGACTGGCTGCTCGCCCAGCCGGCCGAGCGGGTGGTCGTGACGGGGGGGAGAGCCGCTGCTCCAGCAGCGGCGGCTGGTCCCGCTCGTCGCGGAGCTCCATCGCGCCGGCCGTCGGGTCGAGATCGAGACGAACGGGACCGTCGTTCCCGCCGACGACCTGGTGGCGGCTATCGACCGGTTCACGATCTCGCCGAAGCTGTCCGGTTCGGAGGTTCCGGAGCCCAGGCGGATCGTGCCCGCGGCGCTGCGCGCCTTCGCCGGGCTGAGCAGCGTGGCGTTCAAGTTCGTCGTCTCCCGGCCCGCCGAGGAGATCGAGGAGATCGCCGCGCTCGAAGCGCGGTTCGGCACGTTGGCCGACAGGTGGGCCATCGATCTGATGGTCAGCCAGGAACTGGACCTGTCCCGCGCCGGCAAGAGCCCCACAGCCTTCGCCTCGATCTCGGACATGATCAGCGCGTTGTCCGGCCGGCCGGTGCGCGTGGGCAGCCCGTTCTGGCAGCTGACCAAGACGGAGATCGTCGCCTGGTACCTCGCCGAAGGGCTGCCCGCCGCCGACCTGCTGCGACATCACCCTCGACGACGACCAGATCCTCCTCCGACTCGGCGACCCGTCCGTTCCGGTGCCCGAACTGTTCGCCGCCGCGACCCACCGGGACAACATGACCACGGCGACGAATCCGAACAGCCGCTGGCTGTTCCCCGGCCGCCGCGCCGGCCAGCCACTACACCCCGGCAGCCTGCTCGACCAGATCCGCGCCCTCGGCGTCCCGATACAGGCCGCCCGGATCGCCGCGCTACGCCAGCTCGTCCTGCAAGCGCCCGCCCCGGTCGTCGCCCAGGCCCTCGGCTACCACCCGATCACTACCCAATGACACCGCGCCGAAGCCGGTGGAACCTGGAGCCACTACGCCCGGGAGGCCACGAACATGTTCGCTGACCAGCTCGTTCACATCGTCACTTACGACACGGCGTGGCTCGCCCAGTTCGCTGAGCAGCAAGACCGGCTCCGCGCCGTCCTGGCCCCGTGGCTGGCCGGCGCGATCGAACACATCGGGTCCACCGCGGTTGCCGGCATGCCCGCCAAGCCTGTCATCGACCTGCTCGCCCCCGTGCGGTCGCTCGACGAGGCCCGGAGCGCGGTGCCAGCGATGGAAGCAGACGGATGGCTGTTCTGGCCTGATGATCCGTGCCGGCACTACCGGCTTTGGTTCCTGCGTCCGCGACCCGACGCCCGCACCCACCATCTGCAGGTGGTCGAGCACGGCCACCCCCACGCCACGGCACTGCTCGCGTTCCGGGACGCGCTGCGCGCCGACCCCGGACTGCGCCAGGACTATGCGGATCTGAAGAAGCACCTCTCCGGCGAGCACCGCGACAACCGCAACGCCTACACCAACGCCAAGAGCGACTTCGTCGACCAGGTCCTGCGCAGCACCGGGATCCAGCCGCTGCCACGCGATCTCCTACCCGAGTAGAACCCGCCCTCCCCGCCACCAAGAGCGAGGACAAGCCGGGCCTGAGGCCCGAACCCGCGACACTCGAATACGCGACTCTGCCCGTCTCAAACCCCGAGTCGTCAACCCGCCGTCAGGCCTGCTCGCCGGAGACCGTCCGCTGGGGGCGTACGCCGTCCGGCCGGTAGATCCTGGCCGGCGGCCCGGGGGGATCGGTGCCGAGGGTGTTCCCGCAGCGGGTGGAGATCCACGCCCGGGTGCCGCCGGGATGCGGCGCCGGCCGCCAGCTTTCCAGGTCGTAGGTCTCGCCGGTGGCGAAGCCCTTCCCGCCGTTCAGCGCCGGTAGCTGCGCGAAGTTCTGATGGCACGCCAGCTGGTCGCGCAGACTGTCGGCAAGCTCGCCGCGCAGGCCCGTCACACACCCCTGCACGGCCTGCCAGATCTCGGCGGCAACCTGGCCGCGGTCCCCGGCGCGCCGCCCCTCGGGGGTGGGCCGCACCTGGACGCGGAACCGGCCGTCCGCCCACTGCTGCACGATGATCTCCTCGACGTAGCGGCTCGGGCCGCAGTAGGGCGTGCTGGCGCCGGCACGGCTGCCGGTGCCCGCGCCGGCGGCCTGCGGGCTGTGTGTCGTTTCGGGGCTGTGTGTTGCCTCGGGGCCGGGGATGGGGCTCGGGCCGTGCGCGGGAGTCGGGCCGCCGGGGGGATGCACCCCCGCGGCGGCGAGCAGCCCCACCGCCGGGACGCCCAGCAGGAGGACCCGCGCGAGGACCGCGCACAGGCGTGCCCCCACAATCCCGGACGCGGTACTCCCTGCGGTCCCCGCCACGTGTGCTCCCCCGGGTCCGGGGCGGGTGGGTTCCGCCGGTTACCGCCGCGTCAACCCACCGCACCGGCAGCCGTTAGGCGGCCTCGGGGGCGGGGCGTCAGCGGTGCAACGTACGGCGGCGGCCCACCGCCCGCCACACCAGCAGCACGACGATACCCCCGATGATCGAACCGACGATGCCGGACGGTTGCAGCGCGCCCTCGCTGAGATCACGGTTGAACAGGACGTAGCCGAGGAAACCGCCGACGAACGAGCCGACGATGCCGAGCAGGATCGTCGCAGGGATACTCATCGGGTCGGGCCCGGGCACGAGCAGGCGCGCGACCGCGCCGGCAACGAGACCAAGCAGCACCCAGCTGATGAGAGTCCAGACCACGGAAGACCTCCGGCCAGTAATGATCATCGATGGCCAACCGATGATCGAGGAGCTAGGACGTCCGCCGTATACCCGACCGACCCGGTTCGTCAAACAACGTCCGGAACGTCGTCCCGCGGACAGCCTGCCCGTCGAGATGACTCAGGAGATGGTGCGCCGCTGGATGGTGACCTCGTGCGGCTCACGGTCGGGGGTGTCGAGGGCGAAGCTGATGATCCGCCGAGGATGGATGCGGATGATCGCACCGTCGATGCGGCCGGCGGGACCGTCCGGGGCCTGGATGGCCTCCGCGGCGCCGCGGATCTCCAGGAAACGCACCCGCCACGGGTCACTGGAGACGATGTCGTCGATGACGATCGCGGCCCTGCCCTGCCGGGAGACGTTGTGGAACTTCTGGCTCGCGGCCATGTTGTACCCGCCGATGTCGATCGTGCCCAGCTTCTCGTTGAGGCTGAACCCGACCGGGTTGACCTGCGGGGTGCCGTCGGCCTGCACGGTCGCCAGCCGGCCCAGGGGCTGGGTGCGCAGGTAGTCGGTCTCGAGCTCGGTGAAGGTCATGGCTTGCCTCCTCTGGTGGGGCGGAGCGGGGCCACGGGGACCGCCCCGACACCCGGGCCTGTTTGGGA
>NZ_CDWTMG010000061.1:0-21397 GCF_977945845.1 Frankia sp. CcMO1 | reverse complement strand
ACCCCGCCCGGCGAATCCGCCGGGACGCGGACCGCCGCCACCGGGACGACCAGGAGCGCCCCCACCTCCCGGGCGCCCGGGAGGGCCACCGGCGGGTCGAGGCTGGAACATGTTCGCGTTGGGGCGCGGCCCCCCGGTGCCACCTGGGCGGGGCGGCATGCCACCCCCCGCTCCGGACCGTGGGCCACCGGGGCGTGGCGGCATCCCGCCGGGAGTGGGCCGTGGACCACCGGCGCCGGCGCCACCGGGTCGCGGTCCACCCGGCCGGGGGGTGCCTGGCCTGGGGGTGCCTGGCCTGGGGGTGCCCGGCCGCGGGGCGCTGGGCCGGGGAGTGGACGCCGACGGCGGACCCGACTGACCGGCCGACGGGCGCGGCCCAGCGGACGGGCGCGGCCCAGCGGATGGACGGGGCCCGGCGGACGGCGTCGTGTAGGGGTTGTTACCGGGCGCAGCCGGCCGGGGTCCGGGGCGCGGGCCAGGCCGGGGGCCGCCGGGGGTGGGACCGCCAGCGGTGGGACCCGAGGGAGGAACCGGGGTGCCGGGACGCGGGCGGCCACCGCCCTGCGGTGCACCGGAACGCGGAGCGCTCGGCCCGGGTCGCGGCCCGGAAGGGGCGGACGGCAGCGGCGGCGCGGGTACGGCGGAGGCCGCGGCCGGACGGGGAGCGGCGGGTGCAGACGTCGGCGAGGCCTCCACCGGGGAAGCCTGCACCGGCGGGGACGCGGGCGACGGCGCCGGGGTCACTGGACCAGGCCGGCCGGCGGGACCAGGCCGCCCGGGAACCGGACGCGGACCGGGCCGCGGCGCCAGACCAGGACGGGGCGGCGAGGTCGGACGGGCACCGCTGCCCGGCGGTCCCGGACGGCCGGTGGTCCGGCCCGGGGAGGTGGGTGCGCCGTCGGCGGGGAACGCTTCCTTCAACTTGCGGACGACGGGTGCCTCGACAGTGGACGAAGCGGACTTCACGAACTCACCGAGATCCTTGAGCTTGGCGAGCACGGTCTTACTGTCGACACCAAGCTCCTTGGCGAGCTCGTGTACGCGGGCCTTTCCTGCCACGGTGCTCCTTCGTTCGGCCCGCGGTCCGTGCCCGCGTGACCTCGTTACCTGCTGGTCGTGATCATGGCTGGGTGCTCATTGAGCGGTCATCGCTGTCTCGACCTGCTTCCCTGTCGACGTCTGTTGGCGCCGCCTGTGGGAGGGGGTGCCGCTGGCGCGGGTACCCACTCCGTCTGACCCGGCCGGCCCGCTGCCGCGGTCCGCCCGTTCCATCCATCTTTACCTGGTATCTCCTGTGCCTGATATCTCCCTGTGCCTGGCGCGACTACGGCGGACCGGCCCCGGAGGGACCGGCTACCGCGGGCAAAGCCGCTCCAGATACAGCCTGACCTGCTTCGATCCGAGCGAGCCCGACACCCGCAATGCCCGTGGGAACGCCTTGCGACGCTCCGCGAGATCGAGGCATGCAAGATCGGGATGCACGTACGCACCCCGACCGCGCATCCGACGACGAGCATCCGGCAGAAGCTCGCCGCCTTCTACAACGATACGCAGTAGGTCAGAACTCGGCGCACGGCTTCGACATCCGACACAGGTACGAACGGGCTCCGCACGACGCGCCATCGCAAGTCTATCCCGCTCGGCCCCGAGAATGGCCACCCGCGGCAGGCGATCGCCGCGGTACCGCAGCTGGTCCCGATCGTCGAGGCGCACCAGCGGAGCCCCGTTCGGATCCGCTCCCACCGCCCTCGCCGGAGTCCTCGGTGTCAGAGTGGATGTCGATGCGCCACCCCGTCAGCCGGGCGGCGAGCCGGGCGTTCTGCCCCTCGCGACCGATGGCCAACGACAGCTGGTAATCGGGCACCACCACCCGCGCCGAGCGGCTCGCCGGGTCCGTCACCTCGACCCGGGCCACCCGGGCCGGGGACAGCGCGCTCCCGACAAAGGTTGCCGGGTCGGCCGACCAGTCGACGATGTCGATCTTCTCGCCCCGCAGCTCGGCCATGACGGCACGCACCCGGCTGCCCATCGGCCCGATGCACGCGCCCTTGGGGTTGACCCCGGCCACCCGGGACCGCACCGCTATCTTGCTGCGATGCCCAGCCTCGCGGGCGATCGCGGCGAGTTCCACGGTGCCGTCGGCGACCTCGGGCACCTCCAGCCGGAACAGCCCCTTCACCAGCTCGGGATGGGTGCGGGACAACGTCACCGTGGGTCCGTGCTGCCCCCGCGCGACGTGCACCACATAACACTTGATCCGGTCACCGTGCTCGAGCCGCTCGCCGGGAACCTGCTCGGCCGGCGGCAGGACACCCTCGACGGTGCCGAGATTGACGAGCACGACCCTGGAGCCGGCCCGCTGTTCGTGATGTTGCACCACACCGGAGACGATCTCGTGCTCCCGGTCAGCGTACTGGCCGTAGGTGACCTCCTGCTGGGCCTCGCGCAGCCGCTGCATGATCACCTGTTTAGCGGTCATAGTCGCGATCCGCCCGAAGTCCGCCGGGGTGTCGTCGTACTCCCGGCTGGTGCCGTCCGGACCCCGTTCCCGGGCGAGGACGGAGACATCTCCGGTCGTCCGGTCGATCACCACCCGGGCGTCCTGCGCGGACCCGGCCGTGTGGTGATAGGCCGTCAGCAGTGCCGTCTCCATCGCCTGCACCAAGGTGTCAAAGGCAATGTCCTTCTCCCGCTCGATTCCGCGCAGCGCGGCCACGTCGAGCTTCACCGGGTCATCTCCTTACCGGCCGCGCCCCGGGGGCCGGCCTCCCGGCCGTCGTCATTGGATTCCCTCCCCGGCGCCGCCGGAAGATCGTCGCCCGGCTCCCCAGACCCGAGATCGGCTGTCTCGCCGGGTTCCACCAACGCGGCGGACGAAGACGGCGTCTCCACCGACTCGACAGAAAGATCATCATACGCCTCGGCCGAGAACTCGACCTCGACAGTAGCCCGGGCCACCTGTGCGAAGGTCACCCGCGCAAGCCGCCGGCGCGGGGGGCGTCCGGGTCGCGCGGGATCCGTCGCCACCGCCAGGTCCGCCCCCGATTCGTCGGCGGAGAGGACACGCCCGGCGAGGACGATGCCGTCTCGATCACGTACCGTGACAAGCCTGCCGATCGCGCGGCGCCAGTGCCGAGGCTCGGTCAGCGGCCGTTCGACGCCCGGTGAGGTGACCTCGAGAACATAAGGCCCGGCGACCAGGCCCTGGCCGTCGGTCTCGGCGGCGTCGAGCAGCTCGGAGGCGAGCCGGCTGGCGTCCGCGGCCGCGTCCAGGTCGACTCCGCCGTCGCGGTCCACCACCACCCGCACCACGCTGCGCGATCCGGCCCGTGCCACCGTCACATCCTCGAGATCGAAACCCGCGTCGGCGAGGCCGGCCGCCAGCCGAGCCCGCAGCGCCGTCCGAACGCCGCCGCGCCCGCGGGCCGATCCGGATGGGCTCCGGTCGCGCGCGCGGCCGGCCTCCCCCGCCCCTGCCACTTCGACCGTCCCTTCCCGCATCCGCGATGCCTGATCATCCGCCGGACCCACGACGCCGCTCCCCACGCCGTAGGCCGGCCGCCACATTGTCATCCCCCCGGGGGGCGATACCCAGGTTCGGCCGGCGCCATCAAGCCGTGCGACCCTCGTCGACCCGACCTGCGGCACCGTCGAACAACGAGGACCGACCGCCGACGGTCCCGCCGGGCTGGGCCGTCACAGGGGCGAACGGCATCCCGGGTGAGATCCATAGCCTACGTCCGCCCCGACCGGAGTCCGTCGCGACCCGGGGGTAACCGGATCAGGCCGCGCGGACCACACGGCGGTCCGGACGACAGCAGGGGATGTGCGAAGCTGCGACGGTGGATCCGGCGAACCTCACCCACGCCTCCCGACGACGGGTCCTCGCCGGGCTGACCGGCCTCACCCTCACCGGATTTACCGGATTCGAGGCCGCCGGGTGCAGCACCACGGTCGCGACGAACCGGACCGGTCCCGCAGTGGGCCTGGGCGGCGACGACCGCCGGGCGGCGAGGGCCGCCGCCGTCCGGGCGACCGCGCTGGCCGCGGCATACCGGACGGCGGCCGAGCGCCACCCGTCCCTGCGTCCCCTGTTCGACACGCTGCGGGCCCATCACGAAGTCCAGCTCCGGACCTTGGCCGAACAGTTCCCGGGCTCCGCACCGACCACGCCGGCCCAGGCAGCCACCCCGGCCCAGGCAGCCATGCCGACCCGGACGATCGGGCGCGACGGCGCCGGGACGGCGGGAACGGCGCAGCTCGTCGACGAGTCACCCACGGCCCGCGCCGCCACCATCGCCTCCCTGACCGGGATGGAGGGTGCGGCGACGAACGCGGCCCGCACCGACTGCCTGCGCGCGGGCGGTCCGCTCGCGTCCCTGCTGGCGAGCATGTGCGCCGCCGGGACCGCGCATGCGGAGCTGCTGGCCATCTCTGCGAGCCGGGTGTCCGGATGACCGCCGGCACACCACCGGGCGATCCGGCGTCGGCGACCCCCACGGAATCGACCGCCGCAACCGACCACCCGGATCCCGCGGGTGTCGCGGCGCTGGTCACGATGCTCACGGCCACGCATGCCGCCGTCTACGCCGCCGCGGCGGCGGGAGGTGCCCTCGCGCCGCTCGGCCCGGCCGCGGCGCAGGCGCGTGAGCTCGCACGACTGAGCTATCTGGCGCACCAGGCGCTGCGCGACGACCTCATCACCGCGATCCGGGCCCGCGGCGGGGAGGCGCCACCGGCACTGCCCGCCTATCGACTCCCCGTCGCACCGGAGGGAATCGGGGCGGCACTGGCCCTCCTGGCCAGGATCGAGGACGCCTGCGCCATGGCGGCCCACGACGCCGTCACCGTGCTCGTCGGGGACGTCCGTGCGCTGGCCCTGGACGCGCTGACCGGCACCGCCGTACGCGCGCAGCGGGCCCGCATCGCGGCCGGCATGCCGCTGGCGGCCGCGAGCCGCGCGCTACCGGGGACGTGACCTGGCGTCCGGGGAGGCCGGGCCCGCTCCAGGAAGCGGGCCGCTCCCGTCAGCGGGTGACCCACGCGTCGGGGTCGCCGCCGAGGGTGGTCACGATGTCCGGAAGCTGACCACTCGCCACGTCAGCGAGGGTCACGGCCTCCAGCACCCGCCGCAGGTTCACCCGAACCGCGATCCACACATCCTGCAGGTTCTTGGCCGCGCCGTCGTAGTTCGTGTCCTCGGGACGCCGGCCTCGCACGCTGGCGAGCGGACCGTCGGTCGCCCGGATCACCGTGGCGATGGTGATCCGGGCGGGAGGAAGGCTCAGCTGGTATCCCCCGTCCGCGCCCCGGCGGCTCTGGACCAGCCCCGCCCGGCGTAGATCGGTGAGGATGTTCTCGAGGAAGCGCAGCGGCAGATCCTGCGCCGCGGCAAGCGCCTCGCCCTTGACGAGCCGACCGTTGCTCGCGGCCAACGTCAGGAGTGCGCGCAATGCGTAGTCGGCGCGAGCGGAGATCTGCATGCATCCATTCTGCCGCCGGTCCTCGCCGAATGGGTGGGCCGGGTCGGCAGCGGGCGAGGCGCGGCCCCGCGCCAACGGGCGCTGTTCCCGCCGCCGGCTCGGTCGAACGAGCCTGCCGGCCAACGAACCTGCCAGCCAACGAACCTGCCGGCCGGGGAATCGGGGACTTCCTCAGCCAGCCCTCTCGGGATGGGGGGCGTCCGTGCCGCCGTCGGCGGAGGAGGTGGCCGTGGTGGCGGCTCCGACCGCCGCCACCTCCTTTGTACCGGCCGCGGCGGACCCGCCGGCGCTGCCGCCCCGGCGACGCCGAGCCGCCCGGACCGCCGTCGTACCCTCCGCAACCAGCCCACGGCGCTGCCGCATCCGCTGGTCCACCGCGTTGAATCCGGCATCGATGAGCACCCCGACCACGAAGATCGTGATCATCGAGGCCAGTACCCCGACCGTGTCGAGCAGTTCGCGGGCATTCTGCAGGTCGGCCCCGACGGACGGATGCCCCGGAACGATGACCAGCAACTCGCCGGCCATCAGGCTGCGCCAGGCGAACGCCCAGCCCTGCTTCAGGCCCGCGAGCACCGAGGGCAGGGCCGCCGGTACCACGATGTACCGGTAGAGGGACAGGCCACGCGCGCCCATGCTGCGGCCGACCTGGACCAGTAGAGGCGGCACGTAGTCCACGCCGTAGATGACGCCGTTGGCCACCGACGGCGCCGCCCCGAGCACCACCACGAACATGATCGCGGACTCGCTGAGCTTGAACAGCAGGACGGCGAGCGGGAACCAGACGATCGAGGGCATCGTCTGCACCGCGGTGATGAACGATCCCACCGCGGTACGCAGGACCCCGAAGCGGGACACCGCGATCCCGACCACGGTGCCGATGAGCACGGCGAGGGCGTATCCCTCCAGGGCCCGGACCAGGGTGCGGGCCAGAGCGTCCCAGAAGTGTCCGCTGCCCAGCTGGTCGACGAACTCGCCCAGCGCCTCGCCCGGCCCGGGCAGCACATAGCTGGGCTTCCAGCCGCTCCAGACGACGATCTGCCAGAACAGCAGGAACAGGAGCAGAGCGCCGAGCTTCGGCCAGGTGGCCGCCCAGGCGCGGGCCGCGAACGGCCGCCGTTGCGCGGTCGGGATGTCCAGCGCGTCGAGGCCGGCGAGGGCCACGTCGACGTCGAGGGGCTCGCCGGCCTCGCCGAGCCCGGCACTCTTACGGCTGGGGACGCTGACGTCAGTGGCCATGGCGGCCAACCTCCTCGCGTAGCCGCGCGGTCACCTCGGTGGCGAGCTCCGAGACGTGGGTGGAGTCGAGCCGGCGGGGGCGGTCGATATCGACGTCGAAGATCTCCACGACCCGGCCGGGCCGGGAGGACAGCAGCACGATGCGGTCACCGAGCCGGACCGCCTCGCGCACATCGTGGGTGACGAAGATGACGGTGACCCCCGTCTCCCGCCAGATCCGTTCGAGTTCGTCGTGGAGCAGATCGCGGGTCATCGCGTCGAGCGCACCGAACGGCTCATCCATGCACAGGATGTCGGCCTCCTGCGCGAAGGCCCGGGCCAGGCTCACCCGCTGGCGCATGCCGCCGGACAGCTCATGGGGGCGCTTCGCGGACAGGCCGGCCAGCCGGACCATCGCGAGCAGGCTCTCGACCCGGTCCCGCCGCTCGGCCTTGCCGATCCCCCGCAGCCGCAGCGGCACCTCCACGTTGCCGCCCGCCGTCAGCCAGGGCAGCAACGCCGAATCCTGGAACATCATCCCGACCCGCCGGCCGGTGGTGTCAACGACGCCCACGGAGGGCTGGTCGAGACCGGCGATCAGGGCGAGCAGGGTCGATTTCCCACAGCCGGACGCACCGAGGAGACAGACGAACTCGCCCGCCCGGACATCCAGGGAGACGTTGTCGAGCGCCTTGACGCTGGCGGGCCCGGATCCGAAGACCCGGCTGACGCGGTGGATGCGCAGCGCGGTGTCGGTGAGTACAGCGGTGTCGGTGAGTACAGCGGTCATGGTTCATTCCCCCGTCGCGGTGTATGCGGCCGGTGTGCATGGACGGACGGATGGACGGACGGATGGACCAGGCCGGGGCATCGATGATCGACACCCCGGTCTGGTCGTCGCCCTGTGGTCTCGGACCGAGGTTCAGCCGGCCCGGCTACCGGGGGTGCCGCGGGTCAGGAGTCGGAGACCGTCGGTTTGCCCTGCTTGGCGAGGATCTCGTTGAGGACCGTCAGATCGAACAGACCGTCGAGCTTCGGGTTCTCGATGAGGCCGAGCTCCTCCTGGTGCTTCGCTGAGGTGAACAGGGACGCCGCGATCGGGTCCGGAGTGAAGGTCAGCCCCTTCCAGGCCGAGGTGAGGATCTTGTCGGACAGCGGCTTGCCGCTCAGCTTGCCCAGTGCCGTGTTGGTGACCTTCGCGCCGGCGTCACGGTCGGCGTTGAGCGCGTTGATCGATTCCACGTTCGCCGTGATGAGCCGGCGGACGATCTCCGGGTTCTTCTTCAGGTAGTCCGTGCTCACCAGAAGCACCGTCGTGACGAACTGGCCCTTGGTCTCCGGCCACTCGTCGGCCTCGTTGACGAGCACCTTGCCCCCCGCGGCGACGAGCCGGGAGGCTATCGACTCGGGCACCCAGGCCCCGTCGATGGCCTTGTTGGCGAAGGCGTCCACCGTCACGGTGTTGTCCTGGGGCTTGATGGAGACATCACCCCCGCCCTGGGGGTCGGTCTTCAGCCCGTTCTCCTTGAGGAAGTACCGCAGCGCCACGTCCTGGGTGTTGCCCAGGCTCGGGGTGGCGAGCGTGGTGCCCTTGAGCTGCGCGACGGAGGTGATCTCAGGCTTGACCACCAGCGACGCACCACCCGAGGTGGCGCCGGAGACGATCCGCACCGCCTCCCCGTGCGACTTGATGAAGCTGTTGACCGCCGGGTTGGGACCGATATAGCCGGCATCGATGGCGCCGGACAGAATCGCCTCCGCCTCCTGCACGCCGGAGTTGAAGGTCGACGTCTTGAGCGTGACTCCAGAACCGAGGTCCTTGGCGAAGATCCCCTTCTCGACGCCGTAGAGAGCTGGCGCGTGGGTGAGGTTCGGGAAGTACCCGAGCCGCAGGGTGCCGGTGACCTGGCCGTCCGAGGCGACCGTCTGGGAGTCCCCGTCGTCACTCGAGCAGCCCACCACCGCCAGTACGAGCGCCCCCGCGGCGATGAGTGGCGTCGCTGCACGCCACAGTCTGCTCGGTCTCATAGATACCCCCTCACGCAGGCTGACGCCCGCGCCATGCATGTCGATCGAAGTCATCGGGATGGTAAGCATGCCAGATGGTGCCCATCCTGGCCATGTGACTTCATCGCGATGACATCGTTCTGCAATATCTTTGACCGGCCAGATGCACACAGCCGACAAAACGGACATTGCTGGGGATCAAAGAGGCCCCGGACACCATCGGAGCGGGTCCGGGATGGTCTCAGACCGGGATCGATCTCAGGACAAGATCAACATCAGAACAGGATCGACGCGAAGGTCCCGACCCGCTGGAAGCCCACCCGGTCGTAGACCCGGCGGGCGGCATGGTTGAAGTCGTTGACGTACAGGCTGACCAGTGGGGCGAAGGCGGCCCGCGCCAGCGCGACCACACTCGCGGTTCCCGCGGCGCCAAGGCCGCGCCCACGCAGCGCCGGGTCGACCCAGACGCCCTGGATCTGGCAGACGTCGCCCGCGACGGCGCCGATCTCGGCCTTGAACAGCACCCGGCCGTCGGCGATGTGGGCGAAGGAACGCCGCTGACCGACGAACTCGGCGACGCGGGCGCGGTAGAGGGCACCGCCGTCAGCGAGCACCGGGGACACCCCGATCTCCTCGGTGAACATGGCGATGCAGGCCGGCAGGATGACGTCCAGCTCGTCCGGGCGCACCGGGCGCACCGCCGGATCTGGGGCGACCCGCGGCGGGCGGTCGATCACGAGCAGGGGCTGGTCGGCCCGTACCTCCCGGGCCCGCCCCCAGGTCGGCTCCAGATGCTTCCACATCGCCGTCACCGAGGAGGAGACGCCGACGATGGACGAGCAGCGCCGTCCCTGCCGGCGAGCCCGCTCGGCGAACAGTCTCGCCGAGGTGGGGCCTGCCGCCACGGGCCAGAGGTTGGCGCCGGAATAACACAGAGCGACCAGGCAGCCATCCACGGTGTGCCCCCACATCTCGGCGCCGAGACGCCACGGGTCGAGCCCCACAGCCTCGACCCGAGATGCGACGAACACATCGGCGACCGGGTTGCGGGCCAAGAGCTCGCGGACGGCCGGAAGATCCCTGTCGTCAAGCAGACGGGGCGGCGCGGACCGCAGAGGTAGGCCCATCCGGTCGAACCGGTTAACCCACGGAAACCGAGGGTTCGCCGGACGGGGTGCCGTCCGCCGCCATCTCCTCGGCCAGCCGCATGGCTTCCTCAATGAGGGTTTCCACGATCTGTGCCTCCGGAACGGTCTTCACGACCTCACCTCGGACGAAGATCTGACCCTTGCCGTTCCCGGAGGCGACGCCGAGATCGGCCTCCCTGGCCTCGCCCGGCCCGTTCACGACGCAGCCCATGACGGCGACGCGCAACGGGACCTCCATGCCCTCGAGACCGGCGCTGACCTGATTGGCAAGGGTGTAGACGTCAACCTGAGCCCGACCGCAGGAGGGGCAGGATACGATCTCGAGTTTACGCTGCCGAAGTCCCAGGGACTCCAGGATCGCGGTGCCGACCTTCACCTCCTCGACCGGCGGTGCCGACAGCGACACTCTGATCGTGTCACCGATTCCCTCGGCGAGCAGGGCCCCGAAGGCGACCGCGGACTTGACCGTGCCCTGGAAGGACGGCCCGGCCTCGGTGACACCGAGGTGCAGCGGGTAGTCGCAGGCCTGGGCGAGCAGCCGGTACGCCTGGATCATGACGACCGGGTCGTGGTGCTTCACCGAGATCTTGATGTCGCGGAAGTCGTGCTCCTCGAACAGCGAGCATTCCCACAGGGCCGACTCCGTCAGCGCCTCCGGCGTGGCCTTGCCGTACTTCGCCAACAGCCGCTTGTCGAGCGAACCCGCGTTGACCCCGATCCGGATCGGAACGCCGGCGGCCTTCGCCGCGCGAGCAATCTCCCCGACCTTGTCGTCAAAAGCCTTGATGTTGCCGGGGTTGACCCGGACCGCGGCGCAGCCCGCGTCGATCGCGGCGAAGACGTACTTGGGCTGGAAGTGGATATCGGCAATCACCGGGATCGGGGATTTGCGGGCGATCGCGGCGAGGGCATCAGCGTCGTCCTGGCTTGGCACCGCGACCCGGACGATCTGGCATCCCGACGCTGTCAGCTGTGCGATCTGCTGCAGCGTGGCGTTGACGTCTGACGTCAACGTGGTGCACATCGACTGAACGGAGACCGGAGCGTCACCCCCGACCGGGACGTTGCCCACGTGGATCTGCCGGCTGTGCCGCCGCGTGCCGAGCGGACGGGCCGGAGCGGTTGGCATGCCCAGAGTTACGGTCACGTTGTCCTCACTGGCGAATCGGAGACGAAGATCGACGTGCGACTGACTCGGCCTGTCGGCTGCAGGAGGCAGGGCAGAATGGCACACCGTCGCGCATGTTCATACGGAATTACTGATTCAGGCGAATGGGATTGACAATGTCGGCGGACAGGACAAGCAGACTGAACCCGAGCAGTACGACGACCGTGGCGTACGTGGCTGGTAACAGTTTGGCGAAATCCACCTTCTGTACCGGACCGCGATAACCCCGGAGCCTGCGTAGGCCATGCCGGGCCTGCTCGAAGCCCAGCACGGCAATATGACCGCCGTCCAACGGGAGTAGGGGCAACAGGTTAAAAATTCCGACCGCGAGATTGATCGCGGCGACCAGAATGAGAAGATTCCGCACCCGGTCCACGGCCGAACTGCCCTCGGCCGAGACCACATCACCGCCGATACGCGCCGCTCCCACCACGCTGATGAAACCCTGGGGGTCGCGGTCGTCGCTGAAGATATTAGCGATATCACCGATCCGGCGGGTCAGCGTCTCATACATACCGGTGAACCCGGACCCGATGACATCGAAGGTGCGGGGCACGGCTTCGATCGGGTTGTAGTGCACTGTCTCGGTTCCCGGTCTGACGCCCAAGGCGCCGACCCGGTCGTCGCCCGCCTGCCCGGTCTCCCGATCGCGCCTGCCCTCCACCAGGTTCGGCGTGAGGGTGAGGGTGCGGCCGTCCCGTTCGACGACCATCACCGCAGGCCCCGCTCCGTGCGCACGCACCTGCCGGGTGAACTGCGCCCAAGTCGTGACCGGAACTCCGCCGAAGCTGACGATCCGGTCGCCCGGCCGCAGACCGGCCGCCGCGGCCGGCCCCGGTCCGGAACAGGTCGCGGTCGTGGCGACGCAGCTCGTCGCGCCGACCCTCGACTCGCTGATCGTGGTCGTGCCCAGGACGACAAGCACTCCGTAGACCAACACGATGGCGATGACGAAATGCACGAAAGAACCAGCCGACATGACCACGAGCCGGGCTCGCGCCCGCGCATTGTGGAAGGCGCGGGGTTCATCGGCCAGATCGATCTCCTCGAGCGGAGTCATCCCCTCGATCTTGACGAAACCGCCGGCCGGAATGGCCTTGATGCCGTACTCGGTCTCCCCCCGCCGCCAGGACCAGATAGTCGGCCCGAAACCGACGAAGAACTTGGAGGCCTTCATACCGTAGTGCCGGGCCGTCACGAAATGCCCGGCCTCGTGCGCGACGACCGACACCAGCAGGGCCAGTGCGAACGCCACAATGCCGAGAAGCTCCATCAGACCGCCCTCTCGGCGCCGGGGGGGCGACTCACACCATGTCCCGTTCGGTCTCGCGCCGGATCAGCCGCCCGGCCGCCGCCCGCGCGGCCCGTTCGGTGGCGAACACCTCCTCCACGCTGGGATGATCGATCACTTCGTGCTCGGCGATGACCTCGGCCACCAGGTCGACAATACGGATGAAGGGCAGCCGCCCGGCGAGGAAGGCGGCCACCGCCTCCTCGTTCGCGGCGTTGAAGACCGCGGGGGCGGTGCCGCCGCGCCGCCCGGCCGTGCGGGCAAGCTCCACCGCCGGGAACGCCACCTCGTCCAGCGGTTCGAAGGTGAGCGCCTGCGCCCGCGACCAGTCCATCGGCGGCTGCGCCTGCGCCACCCGGTCCGGCCAGCCGAGCGCCAGCGCGATGGGCAGCCGCATGTCCGGCGGGGAGACCTGAGCGATCGTCGAGCCGTCGGTGAACTCGACCATCGAGTGCACCAACGACTGGGGGTGCACGACGACCTCGATGTCGTCGTAGGGAACCCCGAAGAACAGGTGCGCCTCGATCAGCTCGAGCCCCTTGTTCATCAGGGTCGCCGAGTTGATCGTCACCAGGGGTCCCATGTCCCAGGTGGGATGGGCCAACGCCTGCTCCGGGGTAACGGCGGCAAGCTCGTCGCGGCGGCGCCCGCGGAAGGGACCTCCGCTGGCGGTCAGCACCAGCTTGCGTACCTCGTCCCGTCGCCCGCCCCGCAGGCACTGCGCCAGTGCGGAGTGCTCGGAATCCACCGGCACCAGGCGGTCGGGGTCGCCACCGAGCGCGTCGAGCACCAACGGCCCCCCGGCGACCAGCGATTCCTTGTTCGCCAACGCCACCGTCCGGCCGGCGGCCAGCGCCGCGAGCGTCGGGGCCAACCCGACCGAGCCGGTGATGCCGTTGAGGACGATGTCGCACGGCCACGCCGCGATCTCGCTCGCGGCGTCGGGACCGGCGAGCATCTTTGGCACGGGGAACTCACCCCGACGGTAGCCCCGCCGCGGCGCCTCGGCGAAGAAGGCCAACTGGAGGTCCTGAGCGGCCGAGGCCGCCGCCACTCCCACGGCCTGGACGCCGAGGTCCAGTGCCTGAGCGGCGAGCAGGTCCACCCGGGACCCGCCGCCCATCAACGCCACCACCCGGAACCGCTGCGGGTTGCGGCGTACGACATCTATCGCCTGGGTTCCGATCGAACCGGTGGACCCGAGCAGGACAACCTCACGCAGGATCGAAGCCTCCACCACGTCACCCATTCTCTCAGGCCCACCGACCGCTCGGCACCGCCCTGTTCGGTTCATGACAGGTGCCACCCGAAGATGCGCAATGGGTCCGGTGACAACTACGTTTCGTCAGGTCTGGTGGGCAGGACTTTGCGGTCGCCGCCCACCCCGATCGGCCACCCCGATCCGGGTGGCACGTCGGCCCGGTCGGTCACGTCGACGACGGCTCCGACGTCTGCTCGTCCCCGGCCAGGCGAGGAAGAAGGTGTGGCGCCGGTTGCCGGCTGCCCGGACGGTTCGGCACCGGGGAGGCGGACGACGCCGACGTGGTGGCGGGTCCGGAGGATGCGGCGGGTCCAGAGGATCCAGCCGCCGGTGCCGCGGGAGTCGGACTGGTGGCGACGCCCAGGCTGGCGGGACCGGCGGAGACGGCAGGGCCGGGCAGGCCACTCGTCGCGGACGTAGGCGTGTAACCGAAATAGGTCAACGCCACGATGGTGGCACTCAGGCTGACGGAGGTCGGACCCAGCGCCGGACGTGCCTGCGCCCCCGGCCAGGTGTGCCCCGCGCCCTGCATGGCCAACAGCCCGACGTCATGGCCGGCTGGGCAGCTGCTCCACACGGTGCGCTGCCAGGCAGCCGTGTCCCGGGAGGTCTGGCGGGCTCCGCTGCAGCCCAGAGCGGAGGCGTACCGGGCGAGCCGGTCCTCCACGGGCTGAGCGACGACTCCGGTGAAGGGGGCCGGCCGCGAAGCGCCTCCGCCGGCATACGGCGCGATCTGGTCCGAGGTCCCATGGATCTCCAGGACGTTGGTGGCGGGCTTGGCGCAGGAGCCGGGCAGCACGCTCGACCCGACGGTCACCGCCGCCGCAAGACGGCCCGGCAGCGCGCAGGCCAGCGTGAGCACCATGTTCGCGCCGTCCGCGTAGCCCACGGCGAAGACGCGTCCCGCCTCCAGGCACATCTGACCGACGAGGTCGTTGAGCAGCGCGCCGACGAAGAGCACGTCGTCGGGTCCCACCGCCTTCGATCTGGTGAAGTTCCACCGCCCCTGCATCCCGATCGGGGCGGCGACCACGAAGCCCGCCTTCGTCCCCTGATCGGCGAGCCGCGTGTACGCTTCCAGATCTTCCGGCGCCTGGTTCAGATCATGGAAATTGAAGATCAGCGGTAGTGGCCTGACCCGAGGACCCGCGGTCGGTACGGCGAGGACGTAGCCGCGCTCGGTTCCTCCCACCCGCAGCGTGCGGGTACCGATCCCGGACGGCAGGGTCTTCCCGGTGACGCAGCCGCTCTCGGGGGGTGGTGGGACCGTGGGCAACGGTATGGCCGACGCCACGGCGGCACCGGCGGCACGGCCGCCGGACGCCCCGAGAGCGGCCTGGGTCGCCGAGGTCTTCGCCGGCCCCGGCTCCTGGGACATCGCGTACCACAGGAGCAGCAGCAACACCCCGGCAGCGGCCGTGATCGGCAGCCATACGGTGTTCGTCGCCCGGATATCCGGGCGGGAGGCCCCCCGGCGTCGGCTCGTCGGACTACCGAAGGACACGGTCACCGTCAGACGTTGCGCTCCCCGCGCCACCGAACTCGGCGGGACGGTCGGATCCGACCTGCTCCGGCTGGTCCGTCCGCTCCGGCTTCCCGGCCGGCTCGGCCGCAAGCTGTCCGCAGGCTGCCACGATCTCCCGGCCCCGGGTGTCGCGCACCGTCGTCACGATGCCGCGGTCACGGAGCCGGCGGGCGAACGCGCGCTGGCCGGCCGGGACGCTGGCGCGCCATGAGGATCCACCGGTTGGATTCAACGGAATGAGGTTCACATGCGCGAGCCGGCCTACGAGCAGGTCCGCGAGGGCGTCGGCGCGTTCCACGTCATCGTTGACCCCATCGATCAGCGCGTACTCGACGCTTACCCGTCTGCCGGTCACCTCGGCGTACTCCCAGGCGGCCGCGAGCACCTCGGCCACCGGCCAACGGGTGTTGATGGGGACGAGTTCGTTCCGCAGAACGTCGTCCGGGGCGTGCAGGGACACCGCCAGAGTCACCGGCAGGCCCTCTCCGGCGAGGCGACGGATCGCCGGAACGAGGCCGACAGTGCTGACCGTCAGGCCGCGCGCCGACAGGCCCAGCCCGTCGGGGGGGTGAGCGGTGAGGCGGCGTAGCGCGACAATCACCGCGGCGTAGTTCGCCAGCGGCTCGCCCATCCCCATGAAGACCACGTTCGACAACCTGGTCGCGCCGCCCGCGAGCTCACGGCGCTGAAGAACCCGGGCGGCGTGCACGACCTGTTCGACGATCTCCGCGGTCGACAGGTTGCGGGTCAGCCCGCCCTGACCGGTGGCGCAGAACGGGCAGCCCATGCCGCAGCCCGCCTGGCTCGACACACAGACCGTCGCGCGATCCGGATATCTCATGATCACAGACTCGAGAGATGCGCCGTCCACGGTCCGCCACGCCGTCTTGCGGGTCAGACCGTCATCGCAGCTCAGCGTCCGCACCGGGACGAGCAGCCTCGGCAGCAGGGCGTCGAGGAGCGGCTGACGGTCCCGCTCCGGCAGGTCGGTCATCGCCTCGGGCTCATCGGCGGCGATCAACCGGGCATAATAGTGCCGGGCCACCTGATCGGCGCGGAAGGCCGGCTGCCCCAGCGACACCGCGACGTCACGTCGTTCCTGACGGGTCAGGTCGGCGAGGTGGCGCGGCACTCGGCCCGCTCGCCGGGTGAGCGTCAGCCGCACGGGCCAGCCCGCCTCGGCAGGTGAGGGCTGGTCCGGACGTCCGGATTCGGCGGTCGTGGCAGTCATCGCGGATCCAGTCTGCCAGGTGACCGCGACCGAGACGAATGCACGGATCTGTCCGAAGGGACCCACGAGAGGCGAGACCGGTCGGCTGAACCCGGTTCCGATCAGTTCAGGAAGGAAGTGATCAGAAGCCAGGCGACCGGGGCGGTGCACAACAACGAGTCCAAGCGGTCCATCAGGCCACCATGGCCGGGCAGCAGACTGCTCATGTCCTTGATGCCGATGTCGCGCTTGAGCAGGGACTCACCCAGGTCGCCGATCGTCGCGGTACACGCGACCGCCAGCCCGAGCAGAACGCCCTGCCAGGCCTCGGCCCCCAGCGGCCAGGCCAGCACGATCCCGGCGACGATCACACAGGTCACCGCCGAACCGACGAATCCCTCCCACGACTTCCCCGGGGAGACGGTAGGGGCCATCTTGTGCCGACCGCCGGAGAGGACACCGGCCGTGTAACCACCGACGTCGCTGGCCACCACCGTTCCCAGAAAGGCGACGACTCGCCAGCGACCATCGGAGGGTTCGGTGAGCAGCGCGGCGAAGCCAGCCGGAAAGCCGATGTAGCCGGCCACGAAGGCGGCGCCGGCGACGTCGCGGAGCAGACCCGTGGACGGCCCGAAAGCACGGACCAGCGCCGCCACGCCGATGGTGCCGGCGAGAGTCAGCAGCAGGCCGGTGGTCCCATCGACGTACGCGACGACCGGCATGGCCGCCGCCCCGGCAACCAGGGGAAGCAGGGGAACCCGTACCTGCGTCAGTCGGATCGCGCGGACCACCTCGTGGGTGCCCAGGGCCATCGCGACACTGATCACCCCGACAAAGATTACCCGCAGGGTGAACAGCGGAACGAGGATGACGGCACCGAGAAGGATGCCGACACCGATGGCGGCCGGCAGGTTGCGGCCGGCACGTGAGGGCCGGGGCACCATCCCGGCGGGCCGACCGTGATTACCGGGCCCGCGGGGATTACCGGACTCAAGCGGATTACCGGGCCCATGCGAGGATCCCGGCGGCGCGGATGACCCGGACGGCCCGGACTCAGCCACCGCGCGGCCGTCGACAGTCGTCATGGCCGCCCGGCCGTGGGCAGCGACCGCCGCATCGCGCACGCGTCATGCGCGGATCCGGGGACCGTCCAGACGATTCCGAGACCATGGGAATCGAACATCGGAGCAGGCGGCCGGCATCGAGAACGGACGCAGGAATGATCAAACCGAGAGAAGATCCGATTCCTTGAGCCGAAGAAGTTCATCCACCTGCCCGACGTATCGGTGGGTTGCCTCGTCGAGATCCTTCTCACCCCGCCGGCCCTCGTCCTCGCCGGCATCGCCGTCCCGCACGATCCGATCGATCGTGTCCTTGGCGTGACGTCGGACGTTGCGGATGCTCACCCGGGCTTCCTCTGCCTTGGTCCGAGCTACCTTGACAAGATCGCGACGCCGTTGCTCGGACAGCTCCGGAAAAACACACCGGATGATGGTGCCGTCGTTGCTCGGGTTGACCCCGAGATCGGAATCGCGCACAGCCTTCTCGATCGCCCCCAGAGACGACTTGTCGTAAGGCGTGATGATCACCATACGCGGCTCCGGGATGTGGAACGACGCGAGCTGCTGCACCGGTGTCGGAGCGCCGTAGTAATCCACCAGGATCTTGGAGAAGACCGCGGGAGTGATACGCCCCGTGCGGATGTTCGCGAAGTCCTCCTTGGCGACCGAGACCGCCTTCTCCATCTTCTCCTCGGCCTCGAGAAGCGTGTCGTCGATCACCGCATTTCCTTCCGTCTGTTCCTGGTCCGCCGGCGTCCACCGGGCGCCGGTCCTGTTATCATCGCAGTTCGGCCGAGCGCAGCCGAGTTCGTCGTCCCAGGGGCGAAGCCGTCCCGCCCGGTCCCGGATTCGCCTGACCGAGATCGCACAGCCGCCGCATGCAGTGTGCCTTACCACGGCGTCCCCGCTGACCTGGGCCGACACGGCACGCCGACCGGGCCGGGAAGCATCACCTTGTCATCTCGAGGCGTGGCCATCCCGATCCCGGTGGCGTGCCGGACCACCGCACCCACCGAGAAGCCTCGGAGCCGCCGGCCGCCCGATCAGGGAGCCGGCGATCCGACGACGCTCAGGCCTGGCGGATGTTGAACCGGGAGAACCGACCGACCTCGATCTTCTCACCCAGCGACGCGCCGGCCTGGTCAAGCAGAGCTCGGATGGTCACCTTGCCGTCCTTCACCCATGGCTGGTCAAGCAGCACGCTACTCTTCACATACCCGTTGACACGTCCTTCAACAATCTTCGCGATCGCCTGCTCGGGCTTGCCCTCCTCGCGGGCCGCGGCCTCGTAGATCTTTCGCTCCGCCTCGAGGACCTCGTTCGGGATCTGCTCGGCGGTGACATACAGCGGGTCCGCCGCGGCGATGTGCTGCGCGAGATCGCGGGCGAGTTGCTTGAAGTCCTCGGTCTTGGCCACGAAGTCCGTCTCGCAGCGAAGCTCGACGAGCACGCCGAGGGTAGGCGGGAGCTGCGGGTCGGTCCGGTGCAGGTAGGACTCGACCAGGCCGTTGGCGGCGCTGCGTGCCGCACGCTTGGCGACCTGTGCCTTGCCCTTCTCCCGCAGCCAGGACTTGGCCTTCTCGAAGTCCCCGGCGTTGTCGACCAGCGCCTTCTTGACGTCGCCCATCCCAGCGCCGGTGAGCTCCCGGAGCTTCCGGATGTCAGCGACTGAAATCTCTGCCATGGTGCTCTTCTCGTCGGTGTGGGTCTGGATGCTGTCGTAGTTCTACCGGTCCCGGCCCCGCGGTGCCCTTCGGGCGTCGCGGGAGCGCCCACCCGAGCGGCCCGGGTCCGACCACCGGAACCAGGCCTGACATTCGGGAGCGGTGGTCCCCGACCCGGCTCGGGGAACCACCGTCCTCCTCACACGATGTCACCGCTGGTCGATCGCCATCACCGCGGGCGAATGAGACGCGGTAGCGGGTCAGACCGTGGTGCCGACCGCGGCGTCCGGTCGTGTCCCGTCCGCGGGCCCCGCCGTCGCCGGCTCCACCGCACCCGGGGCCTCGACAGGTGCCTCACCACGCAGCAGTGCCTGCTCCCACTCGGCGAGCGGCTCCTCACCCGCAGACTGCTCGGGCTTGGCATCGGCAGAGCTCGAGGCGCCCGCACGGGCCATCAGACCGTCCGCGACCGCATCGGCGACCACCCGGGTGAGCAGCGCAGCGCTGCGGATCGCGTCGTCGTTGCCGGGGATCGGATAATCGACCTCGTCCGGGTCGCAGTTCGTGTCGAGAATCGCCACGACGGGAATGCCGAGCTTGCGGGCCTCACCGACGGCGATGTGCTCCTTCTTCGTGTCGACGACCCACACCGCGCTCGGCACCCGGCTCATGTCGCGGATACCGCCGAGGGTGCGCTCGAGCTTGACCTTCTCCCGGGTCAGCACGAGCTGTTCCTTCTTCGTGCGCACCTCGGTGCCGCCGGTCACCTCGATCTCCTCGAGCTCCTTGAGCCGCTGAAGACGCTTGTAGACCGTGGAGAAGTTGGTCAGCATGCCACCGAGCCACCGCTCCTTGACGTACGGCATCCCGACCCGGGCCGCATGTTCCTCGATTGCCTCCTGGGCCTGCTTCTTCGTCCCGATGAACAGGACCGTCCCACCGTGCGCCACGGTCTCCTTGACGAAGTCGTAGGCGCGGTCGATGTAGGACAGCGTCTGCTGCAGGTCGATGATGTAAATGCCGTTACGTTCGGTGAAGATGTACCGCTTCATCTTCGGATTCCAGCGCTTGGTCTGGTGCCCGAAGTGCACACCGCTCTCCAGCAGCTGCTTCATGGTGACGACGGCCATCGGACGTCGCTCCTTCCCGCCCGGCCTGGGCCGGGACGCCTCGGTTGTGACGGCGCCATCTGACGACGGCAGCCCCTGACGCCCGATTGGTCGTGGCCGTCGCTGTGCGGCGGACCGAGGAGACCCTTCCGATGATCCGATCCGGATCATCGGAAGTGGGCGTGCGAACTGGGCCCGGTGGACGGACCCTGCGAGCGATGATACCTGCCGGGTACGAGGATCCATCGGGCGACCACATCGGATCGGATCAACGGACCGGCCGGCGATGTCCACAGAGCGCGGGCACCGACAGCATGCGGCGGGAGTTATCCACAGATCACACGGCCGGTCTACCCAACGGCATCAAAACGCCGCACCGTGGACGAGGCCGGTCCGCTCCCCCCCTCGGATCGGCACAGCGGCGGCCGGACGAGCGGACCTGGACCGGGTCCGGCCGCCGCGCCTCCCCCGGACCCGGAGGTGTCACCGTCATGCCCCCTTTGCCACGCTTCGACCCGCTCTGGCTCGTCATCCCGGCGGTCGCCATCCTGATCGCCCTGGGACGGCCCACTACGATGCCGATCAAGCCGCACGCCGACGGGCCACGCCTCGTCCTGGCCGCACGTGATCCGCAACGGAGCACCACCGCCTTGTCCGAGCCCTTGTCCGAGCCCGGGCGGTCCGCCCCGTCCGGTGCGACCGACTCCGCCGGTGGGCTCGGCCCCGGTGACGGGTTCGGTACCGCGCCCCGCCACGACGTCATCGAGCAGGCCCTGGGGGTCAGCCAGGTTCGGGCCGTGGTGAGGACCCCGGTCCCACCTCCTCTCAGGCTCACCCCCGGCACGTCGGCGGAACCCTCGACGACACCTGCTCCGTCCACAGCGCGGTCGACGCCGGCGGCGCATCCGGCCCCCTCGCCTCGCGCCCCTCGCCGAAGGCAACCTCGTCACCTCGACGACCGGCGACTCCCACCGTCCGGCCTCCCTCCGCCTCACGATCTCCCCGGCCGGCGGACCGCCGAGCCGGGGAACGAACGCGGCCGGCCGTGACCCCGCCGGCCGCCGGCCCGCCGGGCGGCGGAGAAGGGGACGAGCACCCGGACCCGCCACCCGGCGACGTCAGACCGGAGAACTCCGCGGCACCGCCGGCCCACGGCGGCAGGGTCCGGGCTCTGCGATGGCCGTTGTCGGGGGCCGTCACGGTGAGCCGCGGTTTCGAACGCCCGCTTTCGCCCTACGGACCGGGTCATCGC
>NZ_CDWTMG010000060.1:13387-22231 GCF_977945845.1 Frankia sp. CcMO1 | reverse complement strand
GCTCGTCGCCGACGTCCTGGACCGGGTCGACGAGTTCGCTGACTTCGACCCACGAAGGCACTACGCGCTCACGGTGACGCCCGCGGAGCTGACCGAGGTGGAACGCAACGCTGCCCGCGCCGGCGACGTCGACCTCGACCTGCCGTGACCGGGACGACGACTCCAGCATTCGGATGCGCAACGACCTCACCCTTGAGATGTGGAGAGCCGGGACCGCCGACGCAGCCGCCCGCCTGTGTCTGCCAGACATCGACGAACGCGCCCTGGCCGGCCTGAAGTTCAACGAAGCACTCCCCGAACGCCTCGCCACCGCGACTCTCGCGGCTCGGCTGGCCGACCTGCCGGGCGCCCTGAGCGTTCTGGCGGAGCGCACACGCATGATCGTCAACGAGGGGTGAGCGCCTCGGAAGTACGCCGGCGTGTCGGGCCGGTAGGTGAGGCAGGCACCCGTCTTACGTGCCGGTCTCCTCGTCGAGTCGACGGAGCTCGCCGTCCCGACGACAGCACCACCAGCCGGCACGTGGAATCCGCGCCACCCGAGCGACATCGCCCACATCGTCACGCCTACCAAGCGCCAGCACGCCACCGGCGCTCCTCAACGGGCCCGATCACGCTCTCCCGAACCGGCGTGAATCATCGAGGCCAGGGCCAGAGGGCCGGAACGGTGGGTGCGGAGGCTCGATCCGCACGACGGGCACGACGGTCGGAGAGGCATGCGGGAAGAACCGGCCGTACTACTGTGGTTACACGCACGCGGTGCTGCGGCGACCAAGGAAAGGGTGTCTTCCGGCAATGGCACGGTACAACGTGATGACCGCCATCCCTTACGTCAATGGCAGGCCCCACGTTGGGCATGCGCTGGAATTGGTCGAAGCGGATGTTCTGGCGAGGCGCCGGCGGCAGCGTGGCGACGAGGTGAGGTTTCAGACCGGTACCGACGACAACGCGCTGAAGAACGTTCAGGGAGCACAGGCCGAGGGGATCTCCACTGCCCAGTACGTTGAGCGCGTTGCGGAGCGTTTCGCCGGGCTGCGGGATGCTCTCGATCTGTCGTTCGACGACTTCATCAGGACAAGTTCCGATCCTCGCCACAGGCCGGGCGTAGAGAAGCTATGGGCGGCGTGCGCAGCCAATGGCGATCTCTATCGGAAGAGCTATTCCGGCTTGTACTGCATAGGATGTGAACAGTTCTACACTCCCCAAGAGCTGACGGCGGACGGCCTGTGCCCCGAACACGGGACGACGCCCGAGCTCGTGGAAGAGAACAACTGGTTCTTCAGACTGAGCAACTACCAAGACCGTCTCGCCGACCTCATCGCAAGCGACCGTCTCAAGGTCGAACCCGTGACCCGCAAGCGCGAAGTCCTGTCCTTCATCGAAGCCGGGTTAGAGGACTTCAGCGTCTCGCGCAGCATGGATCGCGCGCACGGGTGGGGCATCCCGGTGCCGGGAGATGCCGAGCAGGTCATCTACGTCTGGTTCGACGCGCTGGCGAACTACATCACCGCTCCCGGCTACGGCAGCGACGAGGCGACCTACCAGCACTGGTGGAGCGAAAGCGACGAGCGAGTCCATGTCATCGGCAAGGGAATCATCCGGTTCCATGCGGTCTACTGGCCCGCGATGCTGTTGTCGGCTGGAATCAGGCTTCCCGACAGCATCTTCGTCCACGAGTACCTCACGGCATCGGGCGAGAAGATCAGTAAGTCGGCTGGGAACGCGGATGATCCCGCCGACATCGTCGCGCAGTACGGCACCGACGCGCTTCGCTGGTGGATGCTGAGCGAAGTCGCACGCTCAGGAGATACCGACTACACCGCCGAGCGGATGGTGAACCGCGCCAACGAGGACCTCGCGAACAACATCGGTAATCTCGTGAACCGGTCGATTTCGATGGTGAACCGGTATCGGGCCGGGACAGTTCAGCCGGTCGCTGCCGAACTGCCAACGGCACACGCTCTGCGCCGAGCACGGCAATCCGCCGCCGAGACGATCGACGCCGCGCTTGCGGAGTTCGACTTCCGCCGTGCTGTGGAAGCGGTCACCGCCATCGGCGACGAGGGCAACCGGTTCATCGAGGACGTCGCACCGTGGGCGATGGCCAAGGCCGAACGTGCCTCCGGCGCCCCGGGCGAGGATCTCGACGCCGTCCTGTCGGAACTGATCGCCACGTGCCTGGACATCGCCGAGAGTCTGCGGCCCTTCCTGCCGGCCGCCGCAGAGCGCATCATCTCTCAGTGCGGCGACGCCGGGCATGAGGGCGGCACGGTCGCTTCACCGACGCCGACGTTCCCGCGACTCGAGCTGGCCCGCTGACAGAGCCCTCTTCGTCTGCGGATCAGGACCAGCAGGCGACCTCGCCGTTGGCGTGGATGCCGAGGTGGGCTTGCATCATGATCCGGCGTCCGGGGCCTGAGCAGGCGTTGACGCGGTGGATGTTTCGGGCGGGGAACAGCATGAGGTCGCCGGCGCGCGGGGCGATGCCGACGAAGGAGTCTCCGGCGACCGCATGTGGTGCCAGGCCGTAGCCCAGCCGCAGGGGTGCGTCCTCGGGCCGGTACTCCCGTTCGTAGACGGTGACGTCGCCTCCTTGCTGGGGCATGTCGAGGAAGACGTAGAGGCTGAGTTGGTGGGGCGTGTCGGAGAAGCTGAAGCCGGGTGTCTCTTCGCGGGCATCGTCGGTGTGAAGCCGTGAGCGGCCGTGGACGTCGCGGATCACTCCGGCGTAGCAGAGCCCGTGGCCCGGCTCGTCGGCGATCGAGGCCGTCGCGTTCGTGACCCGGCTGATGGTCTCCAGGACGTCGTCGATGACGTCGCCGCCCTCGACGAAGGTGTCTCGCCGGGCCGCGTCGAACTCGGCGGCGCGGTCGAAGTACTCGTGGGCGGTGCCGCGGACCGCGTGCTCGTAGAGGGTGCGGCCGAGGCGCCGGCTGACCGGCGGAAGGTCTTCGGGTCCGCGGCCGGCGCGTAGGTCGAGGTTGATCTGCCGGTGGGCCTCGGGGTCGAGCCCACCGCACTCGTCCATCGGGTCGTAAACGGCGAAGTGACCACCGTTGTCGAGACGCTTCAGCGCAGCCCGGCGACGGTCGGCCGGAAGGAAGTCGGGCACGCGCAGAATGCCGGTCCGGCCGTTGAGGAGATCGTCCCAATGCGCTCCGGTCAAACGGTCGGAGACCGCCGCTGCGAAGGCTCTCGACGACATCATCGGGGGCCTCCCGCCGCGATGTCGTGCACGGTCTCGGACGCCGCTGCGTCGCCACCGCGTGCGTCCGGCGCGAGGGCCGTCAGGTAGTCCTCCGGCAGGTGGTAGAAGCAGCCCGGCCGCCAGGACCATCCGCCGAGATCGCCGAACAGCAGCCGTTGGCGAGGTGAGCCGTGCTCGACCACCTTGGGCGGGGTTCTTTCGTAGTCGTAGGCGCGCACGAACGGCTTGGCGTAGGAAAGGATCACGCTGCGCCGGGGCTGCGGTGAGACGTTCGTGGTCACGCCGTGCCACAGGGAGTGGATGAACACCACGGCGTCCCCGGCCCGCGCCAGCACTTGCCGTCGGATGTCAGTGGGGATGTCCTGTCCCAGCGGACCGGCGATCTGGGATCGGGTCGGGTTGTCCGGCGACCACGGGTAGCGGCGCTGGTGGGAGCCGGGGACACAGGTGAAGTTCCCCATACCCGGGTGCGGGAGGTCGGTGAGGCAGACCTGGCCGGACACCATCACCGGTGAGGCGTCCATGCTCTCCAAGATGTCGGCCATCGAGCCGGCGTCGGTGTGCAGGAACGGGGAGTCCAGGCATCCCGGCGGCAGGACGATCATCTGTGTCTTCGTGACCATGAGATCGGGACCGATGAAGCCGTGCACGACGTCGTAGATCGGCTCGGAGTCGACCAGGGGCAGGACCCGTTCGTCCAGCCCTGCCACGTTCCACTTCCGGAAGCCCTGCAACTCGCGGGGCTCGGTGAACGCGTCCTGCCAGATGTCCGGAACGACCGTGGCCGTCTCCTCGCCCAGGGAGTAGTTCTGGACCTCCCCGGCGAGGAACTGGTCGTGCCAGCCCTTCACCATCTGGTCGAGCCGCGTCAGCAGGTCGTCGTCGACGGCCCGCCGCAGCATCACCACACCGTCCCTGCGTAGTGCCTGCACGGCCTCGGCCGTGCTGACTTGCTCGGCGTCGAACTCGGTGATGTCTGCGACGGGTACGTCTGTCATGACGTCAGGCGGTGCGCTCGGCGGTCGGGCGCAGGGACAGCTCCTGCCAGTGGCTCGAGGCCCGCAGCCTCACCTCGGTCGCCGATGTGCGCTGGCAGTCCTGGTCGCTCAGGTCGCGCACTGCGGGGGTGACCATGACGTCGCGGTCGAAGCGGTAGGGGACGAGGGTGAGCCCTTCGAGCAGTTGACCGTCCGCCAGCTCGACCGCGTACCGGGCCAGCCCGGTGGCCGTGCCCGGCCCCTCGGGCATGAGGGTCTCCCGCCCGACGACGGCGGCCACGTCGGCAGGCAGACGGGAGAAGCCAGTCATAGAGTTGGTGACGACGATGCGGTCGTCGGTGACCGTCATGGTGGTCAGCGCCTCCAAGTGCACGACGAGTTCGCCGCTCACGTCGGTGATGTCGACCAGACGACGGGGCCGGACGAACAGGGTGCGCTCGACCGCCTGCCGGAGGCTCATCTCCACCCGCGGCACCGCCGTGTACCCGGCGAGGGTGAAGTTGCACATGAACTGCGACAGGGCGGGGTCAAACCCGTCCGGGAACTGCGGCGACGCTGTCAGCAGCAGCTCGGTCGCGCCGCTGGTCAGGTCAGCGCTGCCGAGTCCGGCGAGCGTGAACGACTCGCCGTTGACGTCCGCATGCATGCTCCACTCAACGGCGGTGACTTCTGGCATGGCAACTCCTCGAATGTGACTGAAATGGTTGTGTGCGTGACGGTACGCGATGGGTGAATAGCAAACAAGAGCCGCGAACCGTGACATCGCGCCTAGGTGTGACTTGGAGAGGGTTGGGATGCGCGAGCCGCCACGTTGGCCGCGCGGTCTATCTGCATCGTCCTGGGTCTGGTGGGAGGAACGTGCGGGCCCTTGCAAGCACGGGGCAGCGGCGGAATCGTCCGCAGACGGCGCAGCGACCGTGGCTGTCCGGGGCGTGTTCCTCGTAGAGCCGCAGTGTTGAGCCGAGAAATCGGAGGGCGAGTTCCCCGGTCGCGCGATCATCGAGTTGCGCGATCAGCCGGGCGGACAGCGTGCGTAGTTCGCTCACCAGGTGCACGTGAACCTCGACGGTCGCCGTTCCGCGGTGGCGAGGGCCGAGGCGGCGTGGCGGCATGACATCACTGCTCGCGGGCATTGGCGCGGACGATGTCGTGCAGCGTGATGAGACGCGCTTTCGTGATCTGTGCGAGAGCTGCCATGGCGTGATGGCTGACACCGGCGACGAGCACCGTGACCGCGTCGCGATGCTCGATCTCCAGAACCAGCCTGCGGACCGTCACGCGCTCGTCGTAGCTCTCGTGCCCGACGAGGATGCATCCGACTTCGTACCGCTGGTGGTGGGCGTATGCGTGGATGCAGTCGCGGAGGAGGGCGACCGTCGCTGCTGGCGTGGCAGGCCGCAGGTGAATGTAGGCCAGCAGGACGCGCGGCGCGTTCGTCGGATGCCAATCGGCTCCGACGGCGGAGCTGAATGCGTCCGTCATCCCGCACTCCGTGGCGGCGTGGTCGGCTGGCTGAGGAGCGCGGCAGTCAGTCCACCGTCGGCGGCGACGTCCCGGGGTCTTGTCGGCGGGCTGAGGGGCACGGTCGTCCCGGTCATCGTTCCGGCGTAGCAGGGCCACACCGCGCCGCAGCATGTGCAGAATCCGCCCGCCGGCCGGTGCTCGCGGCGCGCGTCGACGGTCAGCAGGGCGCGTCTCCTTCTGGGCATGTCAGATGGCCGCACGCAGCTTGGCGGCGACCTGCGCCGGGACCGGGAAGGGCGAGGAGGCGCCCAGAGCGATGCTGAGCGTTCTACGCCGCATGACGAACCGGATGTCACCGGCCCGGCAGTCGCGTTCTGGCTCGGCCAGCCAGCGGCCGAGATCCTCACGCCGAAAGAGAGCCAGCCGACGACCGGAGTAGCGAACGGCGACGTGGTTCCTCTCGATGACCAGTTCGAGCCGGCCGATGAAGGTCCCACTGTCTGACCGGACGTCGAAGGTGATCTCGCCCGTCCAGGGTTCGCGCTCTTCTGTGAGGACTTCTGGACGCCGCACGCGTCGACCCATAGCCGGAGGCTCCCTGCATCGCTGACCGATTCCGCTGCATCTGTCAGCAACCCTTACCCTGCGTACCTCGTGGTTCAACTCCTCATCTTGGAACACTCACGAAGCTGTTTGCACGGCATGATGGATCGTGACGGGCGCGGTCCGTGATCGCGTTACAAGGTGGAACACTGCGGAGGTGACCATGACCGGAGGCGGCTCTGTCGTCGTGCGCCGGCAGCTCGGTTCAAGGCTGCGGTCCCTGCGACTGGCAGCAGGCAAGGACGTCGCCGACGTCACTGCGGCTGGCCTCGGCTCCAAAGCCAAGATCAGCCGTATCGAGACCGGCAAGGGCCCGGTCAAGGTCGCCGACATCCGAGCGCTGTGCTGGCTCTACGGAGCCGACCAGGCAACTACGGATGCGCTGGCCGCGCTCGCCCCCGGCACGCAGTCTGAAGGCTGGTGGGAGGAGTACGGCGCCGCCGTGTTGCCGGACTGGTTCGGCCTCTACGTCGGATTGGAGGCCACTGCGTCTCGACTACGGTGCTTCGAACCCGAGCTGGTGCACGGGCTCGTCCAAACACCCGACTACGCCCGTGCCGTGATCGGCGCCGACGATCGGCTCGAAGAGACGGTCGTGGAACACCGCGTCCGCTTCCGCATGGAGCGCCAGGAGAACGTCTTCGGCTCCGACCCGCTGCCCGCCGTCAGCATCATCCTCGGCCAGGGCACCGTCAGCCTCGTGGCGGGCTCGACGGAGACCATGGCCGCGCAACTCTCACACCTGCGTGAGACGGCCGAACGCCCCAACGTCGACATCAGGATCGTGCCATTCGCGGCGGGCGCCTACCCCAAGCGCGGCAGCTTCGCCCTCCTGGAGTTCGACGACGACGAGGACCCCTCCGTCGCCTACGTCGACGTGCCCATGGGCGCCCGATACTTCGAGAGGCCCACCCAGTTCGCCGAGTACGAGTACGTCTACCGGGTCCTCGAAGCCAAGTCAGTACCGATCAAGGAATGGACGTCATGACCACCACGCCCGACACCCCCTGGACCAAGGCCACCGCCAGCGGCGACCAGGGATCGTGCATCGAGCTTCGCCGCCACGACGGCATGATCGAACTGCGTGACACCAAGGACCACGGCACCGGAGCGACCCTCCGCTTCCGCAGCGACGAACTCGCAGCCTTCCTCGACGGCGCCCGCAAGGGCGAGTTCGATCACCTCGTGTGACGCCGAGACCGTCGGACGACGGCTATCCCCGACGTCCCTGGCGGAGCCACGCCCTGACCTACCCACGGATCTGTCAGGAGAGCCCGACATGCGAGTCACCTTGCCGTGTCAGGATCGTCGCGAGGGTCCGTGGTGCGGGTCCGGCACAGCCGGTCTAGGGTCAGGGCGGAGTTCCGAGCAGGGCGGCCAACTCCCGGTCAGGACTGACGTGCTTGCCGTACAGCGGGCTGCACGGGGTGCGTGACAGTCGAAGGGCAAGTGCGAGCAGGTCGGGGTCTGGAACGCCGTCACGAAACGCGTCGGCCAGATGGCTGAACTCGACCATGACGCCGACCACGCTGCGGTTCACCGTCTTCGCCACCTGGTAGTCGCGCATGCCTTCACCCTCCCGGGCGACGAATGACGGTGCGACGCCGTGCGCGGACAGCGCCAAGGCCAGGGCCTGTGGGAACCGGGCCATCACCGAGGCCGCCGGCGCCAACGGCGCCAGCACCGGCAGCAGGGTCGTCTCATTGACGAACAACGCCACCGGCCGCCGCCACGGCAGTACCGTGCCGTACCAGTTCCCCAGCGCGGTGGTAGGTCTCGCGAGGGAGTCTGCATCGATCGGCGTCGGCACAGGCCGGCCCAGTCGAGTCAGCAGCTTCTGCGTCGCATGGAGGGTGAACACGGCCCCATCCTTACCCAGGCCGGCGGCTCGCCCCAGAACGGTGCCCTGGCGGGCCCTGCCTCGGGAAGCAGTCGCGCACGCCGATGTCACGCGGCGCCGACGTGCCGATCGACCATCACGACGGGGGACTGGACACCCCGTTCGGGATCAGAGCGTCGGCACACCGATGACGTACTGGTAGTTGCCGGGGCCGACGGTGCCTTCCAAGGTCGCGATCACCTGGCGGGCGTCGTCGTGCGGACCCGCGACGTACCAGGGTGTGCCGTCGCGGCCGAAGCGGATCGGGCACGGGCCGGGGGCCGGGCCGAGGAAGGGCAGGACGTCGGGGAAGTCGTGGTGTGGCTCGAAGCGCAGGGATGCGGCGTACGCCGCGGCGCCGTGGACGACGTGCTGGGCCAGTTCAAGGGGCACCGACCGGGCAGGTCGGGGAATCCGCCGAAGAACCTGCGGGTGCGGTCGTGGATGGCGCTGGAGCTGACGGTCAGCGGGCCGAGGGTGTTCTTCACTCCGAGGCAGTAGACGTCCACGAGGAACCCGCACAGGCTGACCCTGCTGGACCGGTCGGCGCGGGCCACCATCATGGCGGCCAGGCCGCTGGTGCCGGGGTCACCGGTCGCTTCCGGGTCGGTGGCCGCCCAGACCGGCGGCGCGTCGTCCAGGCCCAGACCGGCGCTCCAGCCCGGGCTGATCCAGCATCCGACCAGTTCGCGGGC
>NZ_CDWTMG010000060.1:12304-12947 GCF_977945845.1 Frankia sp. CcMO1 | reverse complement strand
GGCCGCACGAACGGGCCGAGGAGGCCGAACTCCTCCCGATCGTGACACGGGCCCTCGGCGGGCCCGACCCGACCGGCGCGCTCAGCCGCACACATGCCGAGATCGAGCGGCAGATCGGCGGCCTGCGCCGGCTCCTGGACGACCTCACCCGGTCACGGCCGGAGGACGTCGTCGACCTGCGCCGCATGCTCTACGGGCTGTACGCCGTCCTGCGCCTGCACAACGAGCAGGAGGAAGAGGCCGCATTCAGCCTCCTCCCGCCGGAGGCTGCCGCCGCGAGGTCTACGGCGACTCCGCCGCCCACTCCCGCTTCTCCAGGCAGGCGGTCTTCTCCAGGCAGGCGGTCTTCTCCAGGCAGGCGGTGAAGCCGGAGGCCTTGACGTGATCGTCCCGCTCCCCGGCGGCCGTACCCGCGCGCAATGCGGGGCATATCCACCAGGGCCGGAAGTCCCGAGTGCTCACAGCGGGTGCCACCCGACACTCCCGCCCGCTTCCGGCGCCGGTCCCCAGCCGCACAGTCCAGCGGACGAATCCACGGACAAACGATCTAGAGGCCGCTCCCTACAGCGCGGGAACCGGCCTCTGACCTGGTGGAACGTGGTGGGCGATACTGGGATTGAACCAGTGACCTCTTCCGTGTCAA
>NZ_CDWTMG010000060.1:0-12142 GCF_977945845.1 Frankia sp. CcMO1 | reverse complement strand
GGCGTCGCTTCCGCCCCGCAGGTAGAGGTGTCCCGCGTCTGACCTGGCGTCCGCGTCGCACTGGCCCTACAGGCTTGCGACGCATTCCCCCCGGTTGTCACACCGCTCGCAGGGCTGGCGTAGGGCCGGCTGTAGGGCCAAGAGGCCGTCGGACCCTGAAACCGCTGACTCAAGATCGGTTGCTCTCGACGTTGCTCATGATCGCTGAATGCTGCCCGTCAACTGGACCGATGCGACAACGGTCCTGCGGGCGATGCGTCTCACACCTTGTCGTCTCACATCGTTTTCGGAGGGTTAAGTGTGGAGACGATCAACGGAATCCCGAGTGCCTTTGGCGGATTCGGATCACTCTTCATCCGGGCCGTGAAATGGCGATCGGACCGAGCGCCGGGACACCTGGTGGCACGCGATGCTCGTAGTCCTTCTCGGTCCGCTGCTCCTGTTGGTACTGATGGAAGAGCCGTGCAACGTCCGGCTCGGCGAGTACGACGAAGAGAAGATACTCACCTCGCTCGGGGTTTCCCTGCTTGTCAGTGCCGCCGATGTTCACCTGACCACAGTCGAACGTCCTGTGGACCACGGGGCATGGTCCGTCCGGGTCGACGCTGGTGAACGGTCCGGACAGCGCCGTCCCATCCTTGGGGTTGTACCGGCGCGTTGCGACCCATACCTCAGTCCCAAGTGGAAGATCACCCAATAGCCGACCTTGGACGGGCAGCACCTGGTCATTCAAGTGCAGTGAAGACGTGGAAGGAGAGAGGAGCTTGATGACATCCGCGCTTAGTTCCCTCGCAGGCGTTCCTTGCACTCCGGCGCCCAAGGTCGGCGGCGACGTCAAGGCCGGGGAAGGCTGGGACGAACCGCCGAGCCGTGGGCCGACGACATGGATTAATGCGACGATTACAGCGGTTGCCGCAGAGACGATTGCGAGTGTAAGAGCGGATACTTTAGCCGGGGAGCCATGTCGCCGAGCGGGCTGACCGTGACCGCGAGGTGTCATGCCTGCATAGAAGCAGTACCGGCTGGCTCCGATACGTGACTTACGGCGTGTCGCCTGAAGATCTGACCGATGGTGCGTCACATCCGAAACACCCGTCACAAAAGCATAAAAGGGAGTCTCCCGTCTCGCGTTGTCTGCGAGTGGGCGTCGCCAATAGCCGGCGGTGTCCCCCTCCGCGAGGTGCGGACACCGATATGCGTCCGTTCTGGCGCGTCGGTCGTGCGAGTGCACCGAAGGCAGGGCGAGTATCGCGAACGCCTTGGACTGCCGAGTCGCAGCAAATGACCACCGATTCGTAGTTCCCTGGGATCGAACCCTGAATCCGCGGACTCAAGATCGATTGTTCTCGACGTTGCTCGTGATCGCTCGATCCTGCCGGTTACCTGGAGGACTTCGTGGAACGTCGCTGCTCGGCCGCGCCGGTGCAGTGGCAGAGTTTCGCGTCATTCTCCATGCCTAAACCGTGCAACCGATCACAAGAGAACCCATCTCACCGCGCGCGGGTCCTCATGACACCGTCGCGCTCAGCCCCCGCTCAGCCCTGACGCTGCCAGCGACGACGATGGCGCGGAACATCAACAACAGTTAGCGCGCGTCGCGGGAGCAAAACGACAAACTCCGGGGACTTCAACACTTCGGGAACGAAATTCTGGGGCGATCGAGTCGGTTGGCCGCCCGGCCCTTCAGCATCCGGGGCTCTCAGTCCAAGTCGAAGACTCATCGAGAAGTGCCATTCGACTCAATTCCTCCCTCTCCGCACTTTGCACATTGACCCTTGCAATTGGCTTCTTATCCAGGGAGGCGTAACGTTGAGAGGGAGACCTCCGATGCACACGTACGCAGATGCTATCGGCACCGTTTCAGACAGGGGGGAACACATGACCCGAAAGCGGGTTAGGAGGGGCCTCGCAGCGGCAATGCTCTGCTTGAGCGCCGTCGGGGTGGGACAGGCAAGTCCAGCTATGGCTTTTCCCGCAAATTGTGGATCGGGCATCGCTGGCGCCACGGGCGGCGGCGCCGTCGTTGCCTGGTGCCATTCGGGCTCAGGGCAGATGAGGGCCGTCGCGGGCTGCAACTGGTGGGGATGGGCAACGATCGCCCGAGGGAATTGGGTATCAGTCCCCGGCACCGCCAAGGTGTGGTGCCCGTGGCCTTATGCGCCGACCTGGTCCGGCTTCGACGTCCGCTGAGCCGACCGTGCGGTGATTCGGGCGGTCCGACGGGGCAGGTAGCACAACGTCACCCGCCTCGTCGGACCGCATTTCGGCGTGCGCCTCAGGCCAACGCCAGATCAAATGGCTAGGTATCCCCCGTGCCAGGATTGTTCAGCGGCTCCATCGTTGTTGAGCGGCCTGGCGAGTGGTGCCGAGGCGGGAGGCGATCTCCGCCCAGGAGTATCCAAAGGCGCGGAGGCCGTCGACAGCGGTCTGAGTCGCGGCATTCAGCTCCTCTTGGAGGGCGAGGAGGTCGGCGAGGCCGTCGACGTCTCCTTCGGCGATGCGGCGGCCGTGGGCGCGGATGATGCGACGAGCGAAGGCTGCGTAGTCGTCGTTCTCGACGCTGCTGCGGCCCTTGCGGGAGCGTGCCGGCCGCTGGGTGGAGCTGCTGCCGTTCAGGTTGTTGGGTGTCAAGGCGGTGTTGACGCTGTTCGGGCACATGGATGCCTCCGCGGGGAATGGGCTGGCGGTGGGGGCGGCTCTTGTGCCCCCACCGCGGGCCGCAGGTACCGCGCCCGGCGAGGCTCGCCGTCAACCCCTCCCGCCCGCGCAACCCGGCCCCGCGCATGTGCGGCGAGCACATCCCCCGACCACCCCGGGGAGTCAGGGGTTGATGGTGAGACCGGGCGTGGTACCGGAAGGCGAGCCCCGGCACGCTGGTGATCGGCCTCGCGCGTCACGCCCCGGCGATCAGCTCCGAGCAGCCTCGCGTGGGCCGGACGACAGCCGGGCACCTCACCACGGACCGAGGCGATCCCGCGCGTCAATGCCGCCTTGACGCTCGTCTGCATTCCGCAGTCGGCCCTGGCTGGTGCCGGATGCTGCTCGTTCAGGCGTTCACATAACCGGCTGCCGCCGGGCGCCCGGCGGAACGGCGCCGGAGGTGCCGCAAGTCCGCCGGGCTGGCCCGGCGGCGCGCCGCGCTTGCGCGGCGCCTTGATCTTCAAGAGGTCAATTCGGCAGCATCCGGCGTTCGTGCCTGTGCTGTGCCGGGTGATGCGCGGCAGTCCCGTGCCACCTGTTGGTTGACAGTCCGGGGCGGGCCGAGAGGCCGGCGCGCGTGAACCGCTCGGGAACCGGTCGTGCTGGCGCTGCGGCGGGGTGCGAGACTCCGGGCATGACGTCGGTGACGCTGGTCCTGTGGGACGTTGACCATACGTTGATCGAGAACGGTGGTGTGAGCAAGGAGAACTACGCGCTGGCGTTCGAGCTGTTGTTTGGGCGGGCGCCGGTCGAGCAGCCGAAGACTGACGGGCGGACCGACGTCGCGATCATGGAGAACTTGCTGCGGGCGAACGGGGAGGACCCGCAGGCGCACCCGCTGGATGGCCAACTGCGCCAGCTGATTGAGGCGGGCGAGCGGAATCGTTCGGCGCTGGCTGAGCGTGGGTTCCCGCTGAAGGGTGCAGCGGCGACGTTGGCGCGCTTGGCGGACGAGCCGGGCGTGATTCAGTCGGTGCTGACTGGGAATGTCGAGGAGAACGCGCGGGTGAAGTTGGGCACGTTCGACCTGGACGGATGGCTGGACTTCTCGGTGGGTGGCTTCGGGCGTGAGAGCCGGGTGCGCGCCGACCTGGTGCCGGTCGCTCAAGGGAAGGCGGCCGAGCGGTACGGCTTCGATCCTTCAAGCGACGTCACCGTTCTCGTCGGCGACACCGAGCTCGACGTCCAGGCCGGCTTGGTTGGTGGTGCCCGGGTGATCGGCGTCGCTACCGGAGTTTCCTCGGTGGAGGAGCTGGTCGCGGCGGGCGCGCACGAGGTGCTGGAGGACCTGGCGGACGTCGATGCGTTCGTGGCGGCGCTACGTCGGGTGCAGCAGCTCGGGCCGGCGACGCCGCGGTTTCAGGACGCGGGCGGCTCGTAGTCGTACGACTCGCTCCACGCGAGCTCGAAGCTCTTCTCGTACGTGTCGAACAGGTCGCTGGTGGGCACCTGCTGAAGGTGCAGGATCGGCGCGCAGTAGCCGTAGGTCCCGTAAATGTGCTGGTTGACCAGCATCTGGTCGTCGAACCGGAAGATCGAGTTGTAGAGCGTCGTGCGGTGCAGGTGGAACTCGATGCCGGGAACGCCCACCAGGGGGCGGTAGTAGGCCAGAGCCATGCGAACGCGGCCGGGGATGGCGTCGTACAGGCGCTCTTCACGGCCGCGCAGGGCCAGTTCAGGGCTGTCGGGGTCGCCGAGGGCGAACCTGACCTTCACTCCGGTGGCGGCCTTGTGCTTGATGACCTCGACGGCTTCCGGGTTGTCCTCGGGCAGGAACAGGCTGGCGAAGGTCAGCACGTCGATCCGCTCCTTGGCGGACATCACGTGCTCGAGCCAGTAGTTCTTGGGCACCTGCGAACGGTGCGGGTAGAAGGCCATCACCTCGGCATCGGCCGTGGCGTCGGCATGAGGTTGCCGGCCCTTGTTGAGCCACCTGCGCACGGTCGAGGCGTCAACACCCAGCTCCTGCGCGAGGTCGCCGACCGCTGGTGATCCCGGCCCAGGTCCCACGGGGAGCGGCGCAGCCTCCGGGGTCGATGGTGCTGGGAGAGGAGCTGCCGGAGCGACCGGTGCGGGTGTGGTCTCCCAGGGGCGATTGGCGAGGCCAAGGTAGATGCCGGGGATATGCAAGGCGTCGGCGACTCGGACGATCACGCTGAAGGTCGTGATCTTCTCGTGTCCGTTCATGATTCTGCTGACGCGGCTCTGGGACAGGCCCCCGCCGACGGCGGCGGCGATGTCGTTCTGGCTGAACCCCTGCCACTGGCGGATCAGGTTGAAGACGCTCTCGAAGTCGTGGTTCGCGCACGCTTCCTTGAAGTCCTCACGCTCCAGGAGCCGCGCTGAGAGGTGGTAGTTCGGGGGCGTCGGCACCGCGGCTCCCTTCCAGTCAGTGACGTTTGGTTCGCAGAGCGTACCGTGTGGGTAGGTCAACCTGGTATAGACGCATCTGCCGCTTTCCAAGCGCTCGCGCGGTCGTAGACCGCCCTCGAAGCGCTCCCGGGGGCCTCCCGGCGGGTGCCGCCCATACAGCCTTGGTATTGCCAAGGCTTCGTTTCGGGTCCCGCTTGCGGTCCACGAGTTTCGTTGGCAGCCGGTCCGCCCGTGTTGACGCCCTCCAAGTCCACGGGCGGGCTGGCCGCCAGTGCCAGGGACGGCGACAAGGGGAATCGAGTGTCGGTCAAGCCGGTGTTGTTCGGGTACCTGCGACTGCGGGTCACCGCGACGAGCGGCGAGGAGACGCGTGGGCGTCGGGAGCTGGCGGCGTTCGCGCAACGGGAGGGATTCGCGCTGGCGCAGGTGTTCGTGGACGCCAACGAGAACCGCCCGCACGCCGCGCTCTGCCGGCTCATTCACGTTGCCCGCCAGTGTGACGGCGCGGCCGTGGCGGTCCCGCATCTCGGTCATCTCGGCAGCGACCCCCAAGCTCGGCAAGAGATGCGGCATCGATTGGAGCGGGAATCGAGCGCGCGGCTGCTGATCTTGCAGGAGCCACGGTGATGCGGGTCGAGGTCGACGTCGCGACCGACACCGGGCCGGCGGTGGTCGAGTTCACGATCCGCCTGGACACGGTCGAGGTCCGCTACGGCGCCCGGTGCGTCGCCATCCTGGACCGGCGCCGGCTGCGAGCGTGGCTGGCGCGGCCGGCCGCCTGGTGGGCCATCGATGACGTGCAGTGGGGCCTGTCGGCAGACGGACGGGTCGTGCTGGTCGTGGTCGATGCCGGCGCGTGGGCGCTCACGCCACGAATGGTCACCGACCTGCGGGAGCAGCTGTGACCGGCGCGGGCCAACTCGGCCCGGACCAGCTGCGCCGGCACTTGGAGAAGCACGGCGTCCTCGTCCTGGCCGTGACCGACCACGTCCACCCGGGACAGTTGCTGGTGTTCCTGCACGGCAACGACGGCCGCATCAACCAAGAAGACGCCGTGCGCGCCCTCGCCGGCCTTCCCGGCGTGACTCGCGTGGTGGAGAGCCCGCAGACCTGGACCATCTTGACCGTCCACCTCGACGACCAGGCGACCGATACCGCGGAACGCTGAAACGCCGCCCACAGCAGCAGATCTCACGTAGCTGACCCTCTGACCCGAGTTGGCGCCCGCCGCGGGATCCGGCGTCAAGGCAATGTTGACAGCAAACTACGAGCGCCGACTGCCCCGGCTGGCGCGCTCGATGCCGGCTTCTATGGCGGCCAGGCGGTCGCTAATCTCGGCGAGCCGGTGGTCGAGCTGGCGCAGCGCATCGGCCACACCCTCCGCGGCCGGTGGGGCGTCGTCGCCCGTGGCGTGGCGGCGGGCGAGGAGGACGCCTGCCAAGTGGTCGTCGGGCCAGTCGAGGGCGCGGGAGATCGCGGCGAGGGTCTTGTTCTGGATCCGGCGGCCGGCGCCGTGCTGGACCTGCCGCAGGGTCGAGACGGATACCCCGGACAACGTGGAGAGTTCCTGCTGCCCGATGCGTCGGGCGGCCATCCGGTCGTTGACGGCGGCTGCGACGGCGTCCCAGTCCTCGTCGTCGGCGGGGCCGCGTGAGGTGTACACGCGCTGATTTCTCGCCTCACCCATGCTTCGGATGCTAATCAGCAGAACCGGAAATCACCGCTCTAGAACCTGTCATATGCCGTGGTGATATGAGGGCCCCATATAGAGCTGAGACCGGTAGACCAGGTTGGTATATCGCCCATACCAACCGTGAATGCATGCGTCGCCTACCGCTTGAAAAGCGCTTGGCGAGCGGTACACGCTGTCTCCGCAGGTCACAAGGGTGACCGAGTCCCACGGTCCGAGAAGGAAACCGGCGGCCGAAATAGCGGTCGGCGGTTCTCGGGCCAGTCGGGACGGTGCGATGAGTGGAGGTACGGGAATGGCCGTTGAGGGTCGGATCAATGTGCGGCACGAGGACGTGTTCACCGAGCCGGTGATTCTGTTGTCGGTGGATCCGGTGGAGGACTTCGAGAAGCGGCGGGCCGGTAATCCGGACCCGCAGGAGCGGGACAAGCAGTCCGGGCTCCGGTTGTGGTCGGCGTCGGTGTTGGACCCGACCGCGCCGCAGGGCCGGCGGGAGATCAAGGTGAAGATCGCGTCGGATCATGCGCCGGTGCCGCCGAACGGGCCGATGGCTCCGGTCGAGTTCGACGGGCTCCAGGTCATCCCGTACCTGGACGCGAACCGGGCCAAGCCCCGGGTCGCGATCGCTTACCGCGCCGCCGGGTTCCGCGTCTCGGGGCGCAGCAAGGCCGCCTGACAAGGCGGGCCAGAGCAGCACGGGAGATGGATCGATGCCCCCGGCTCGGCTGGACCCCGGGCCGGGGGCGCCACCCCCGCACGCCGTGCGGGTGGTGGGTGCATCACTGGATGGGAGATCAAGCAATGCACAGCAAGCGTAACCATGCCCGGACGCCTCGGCCCGCTGTCGGCGGCGTCGGTCGTCGGGTCGTGCGCGGGCCGCTGACCAAGCGGTGCCGCACCTGTGACCAGCCGTTCCCGGTGGCCGAGTTGCGGTTCGGCCGGTGCGGTGAGTGTGTCGAGCTGGTCGCGGTCCCGGTGCAGGGGCCGGACGGCCGGTTCATCAGCCCCGGGACGACGCGGCCGGCACCTCTGTCGGTGTCGGTGGCGGTGCCGGTTGGGGGTGAGTGCTGGTGACCACGTATGACGGCGAGAGCGAGGGCTACTTCCGGCGGCTGTGGCACGAGGACCAGGACCGGGTCTTGGCCGCCTGCCGCGCGGCGGGGCTGCTGACCGGCCTGACCGAACCGGACTACGCCGGCACCTGCACTCAGCGCCTGGACCGGATCCGGCGCGCCGTGGAGGAACTGCGGGCCGCGCTCGGGCTCAGCCCCCTCCCCTCGACCGCGACGAGTGGCGCGGGTGGTGATGCCCGGTGAAGATCAACGGGACTCGGGTTGATGATCTGATCGGGACCGGCCTGACGACCAAGCAGCGGTACGTGATCCCGCTGTGGGCCTCGGTCCTCGGCGTGACCGCCACCTGGACCGGCCGCGTGCTGGGCAAGGTCTCGGTGTGGGCGGTCCGGGCGTGGCCGCTCACGCTCCCGGCCGCGCTGCTGCTGGCCCTTTACGTGAAAGCCGGCGGCTGGGCCGTGGCCACTGCGGTCATGTGCGCCTTGGCGGCGGGGCTGGTATGGGCGCACCGGTGGCCGGCGTCATACTCCCGCCTCGTCGCGCAGCGGGCGCGGGGTGGAGTCCGCTGGCAGGTGCGGTACCGGCGGCGGTGGCATCCGGCGATGGACGGCACCGGCCTCACCCGTACGACGCCGTCCCGGCAGACGTACGCACCCAAGGTCACCGGGGTCCGCTCCACCCGCGTGGTGGACACCCTGCACGTGCGGTTGCTGCACGGGCAGACGCCGCTGGAACTGGCGCAACGGGCTGAAGGGTTGCGGCACGTGTACGGCGCCCACCGCTGCACCGTCGTCGAGGACGCCCCGGGCCGGGTGCGGGTCATCTTCTACGCCAAGGACCCGCTGCGGCGGGTGGTGCCGGCGATCGAACCCGCGAGCGTGCCGGACCTGACCGGGTTGCCGGTCGGGCGGGCCGAGGACGGCAGCACGTACACGCTCGCGCTGTTGGGGCGGCATGTCCTGATCGCGGGCGCCTCGGGTGCGGGTAAGGGGTCGGTGATCTGGTCCCTGATCCGCGCACTCGGCCCTGCCATCCGCCAGGGGTGGGTGCGGCTGCGCGGGGTGGACCCGAAGGGCGGGATGGAGCTGTACCCAGGCCGGGCGCTGTTCGCCGAGTACGCGGATGAGGACCTGGCCGCCATGGTCGCGCTCCTCGAACAGGCCGTGACGGACATGAACGAGCGCAAGCGCCGGCTGAAGGCCGACGGCGTCCGCGTCTTCACCCCCTCCACCACCGACCCGCTGGAAGTGATCGTGGTGGACGAGTTGGCGTTCCTGACCGCCTACGCCCCCAGGGACGTCAAGGCCAAGGTCGCCACCGCCTTGCAGCTCCTCCTGTCCCAAGGCCGCGCGGTCGGGTTCTCAGTGGTGGCGGCGTTGCAGGACCCGCGCAAGGACGTGCTGCCGTTCCGGGACCTGTTCACCTACCGCATCGCCCTCCGCCTGGCCGAGGACGCGCACGTCGACATGGTCCTCGGCGACGGCGCCCTCGACCGCGGCGCCACCTGCCACCTCATCCCCGCCACCCTGCCCGGGGTCGGGTTCGTCCACGTCGAAGGCGCATCCGAACCGGTCCGGGTCCGGTTCTCCTGGATCACCGACGACGACATCACCACCATGGCCCACCACTGGCCCGCACCCACCGGCACGGACGGTGGCCGCCTGGTCGACGTCACAGCCGTCGAACCGGCTGCGACGCAACAGATACAGGCCATCGAGCGGGTCGACAACGGGAGGGACTGACCATGCGCACGAACCCTCCCGCACACCTGGCGGTCGTGGCGCCGGTCGGAGCCGTGGTCACCGAGGACGGGCTCACCTTCACCGTCGAACCGGTCAACCCGGCCGCGATGCCGCACCGGGTCCGCTGCGGCCACTGCCCCTGGCACGCCACGGGCGACCTCGCGGCCGTCGTCACCGCCGTCCGGCGGCACTCCCTCGCGCACGAGCAGGACGACGCGCGGGATCGGTGGTCGCCGTGAGCTGGCTGCTGACTGCCTGCCATCACGTCGATGGCAAGGGCCGCTGCTGGGCCGCCGACTGCCTCGCCCCCGGCTGCCTCTGGACCGCCACCGAAGACAGCCCCGAGGACGCCGACGACGCCGCCCTCGACCACACCACGCACGAACACCCCGAGACGCGAGAGGAGGACGAGTGACCGCCACGGCGGAAGCAGCACTCGCCCCGGCCGAGGACACGCCCCCTCGGCCGGGGTCGCGGGCCGCTCGGGCACGGATGCCCCTCGCGCGGGATGTCGTCACCGAAGCGGCGATCTCGCACGGGGTCTGTGTGCGGCCGGTCGCGATGCGGGTCACCGACGTCCACACCGGTGAAGTGCGGTTCGTGGACGTCCCCTGCGGCTCCACCCTCGCCTCCCGGTGTGCCTCGTGTGCGGAGCGGGCACGGCGGCTGCGGATGCACCAATGCCGCGAAGGCTGGCACCTCGACCACGACCCCTTCCACACCCCCGACCCACCCACGGCGCAGCAGAAGGCGTTGGCGGTCGAGCGGGCCGACATCACCGCCGCACGCGACGAACGCCTCGACGCCGGAGACGACGGCACGGCGGCGGCATGCCGGGAGTCCCTCGCCGATGTCGACGCCGACTTGCGCAAGGCCGGCGTCCGCGGCGCCGTCGAGCCACCTGCCCAGGAACGGCGTGTGCGGTCCACCCGTCGGCGGCAGGACGCGCCGGACCTGCCGAAGAAGGCGATGGAGAACACCACCCTCGGGCGCGCGTTCGTCGGCAACGACGGCACGGTGTTTCGGCCGTCGCTGTTCCTGACCGTCACCCTGCCCAGCTACGGGCGAGTGCGCCAGGACGGAACCCCGGTCGATCCGGGCTCGTACGACTACGTGCGGGCGGCCAGGGATGCCCTCGCGGTCTCCCGCCTACTGGACCGCCTCGTGCAGAACCTTCGCCGGGTCGCCGGCTACGACGTCCAATACTTCGCCACCGTCGAACCCCAACGCCGCCTCGCCGCGCACGCGCACTTCGCCATCCGCGGCACCATCCCCCGGGCACTCATCCGGCAAGTCGTCGCCGCGACCTACCACCAGGTCTGGTGGCCCACGACCGGTGACCAGATCTACAGCCCCGACCAGGCGCCGATGTGGACGCCCGACGGCTACGCCGACCCCCAGACCGGGGAACTGCTGCCGACCTGGGACGAGGCGCTCGACCAGCTCGACCACCCCGACGCCGCGCCTCGGCACGTGGTCCGGTTCGGGCCACAGATCGACGTCCAAGGGCTCCTGGCGGGCACGCCCGATGCGGACCGCCGGATCGGGTACCTGGCGAAGTACCTGACCAAGTCCATGCACGAAGCGCACGCCGCCGACGCCGGGCCGCAGAAGGCGCACGTCGACCGGCTGCACGCCGCCCTCGCGGTCGAGCCGTGCTCACCGAGCTGCGCGAACTGGCTGCGCTACGGCATCCAGCCCAAGGGCGCCCGGCCCGGACAGACACCCGGCGGGTGCCGCTCCAAGGCACACAAGCGCGAACACCTCGGCTACGCCGGCCGCCGCATCCTCGTCTCCCGCAAATGGTCCGGCAAAACCCTCGCCGACCACCGCCACGACCGCCGCGCCTGGGTCCTGGCAACCCTCGGCATCACCGACCAACCGGGCGACATGCGCCGCGACAACTACGAATGGGAACGCGCCGACCCCGACGACCCCATCCGACCCCTCGCCAACCGGCTCCTCCACGCCATCGCCCAACGCCAACGCTGGCGCGCCGCCTACGACGCAGCGAAACGGGGCGATCCTCCCCCACCGATCGATGGCTCCACTTCGCCGCCCGGCGTCAAGGACACGTTGACGCCCGACGACCCGGATCCGGCAGGCACGACCCACGGAAGGGGGACGGCGGCGTGAGCGGTCAGGAGAGCGGCACGGCGGCGGTCGCCATCCCGTACGGGAGCGCGTGCCGGATGCTGACGCTCGCGCAGGTCTGCGAGTGGTTCAACATCGGCGAGCGGCACGTGCGGAAGCTGGTCGAGCGCGACGCGATCCCTTACCGGAAGGTCGGGCACCTGCTCCGGTTTCCCGAACGCGAGTTGGACGAGTGGTCACGGCCGGCACCCAAGGAGCATCGGCCGGCCGATGATTCGGCAACGGGCGGCCTTGCGGTGTCCATTGCATCGCCGGCCATTGCGCCGCCACGGAAACGGGCGCCAGCGGTGAGGCTCCCGAAATCGCTGATCGACTAAACCGCGTCTTGGGACCGAGCACTACCGATAGTAGGGTTCACCGGCGTTGGCTCATCATTGGGCGGTGAGCCTTCGACAATGAGGAGACACCAT